>JBHPDT010000060.1:0-12172 GCA_042577545.1 Candidatus Omnitrophota bacterium
TGAGCACACATTGTCGTGCTCAAACAACGTCCCCGAAGACAAATCCCTGGATAAGGGATATTTCTGTCTATAATGACTATTCTAACCAGGTTAGAAATGGCAGGTTAGATTCTGTGATGAATATGAATAAGATAATAACTATAATCGTAATTAGTGGATTGGTCTTAAATTCATTGCCCGCACCTGAAGATAGTCTTGCTAGTGCGCTTCGTCCGATAGCTGCAAGGAATGCTGGCCCTAATGCTGGTGAGGATGATGGCTACCTAGAGAGTGTTATGGGTACTGATAGATATCCTGTGTATGAATACGAAGCTATGGAGGAGTTTCTTCTGACCTATTGGGATTCCAAACATGATTATCCTACTCTTGAGTTTAAGTGGAATATAAACATGAACCCCATAATATTTATCGGTTTCCTCGATTATCTTCAATCGCAAGACTTTTTGGAGCCAAAATCAAGAGATCGGCTAGCGATGAAACTCCTCTTAAATCTTGTTGTCAGTGAATTTATGATTAGTCGCGTCGATGCCTTAAAGAATCTCAATGACTTAATTCTACTTGATGCAAATACAGATAGTATGATAGCTCATGCGGACTACTTTAGAAATGTCTTCGAAAGATCAGGAAGGGACATTATTGAACTTATGAGTTTCCTGAGGCGAATTAAAGAAGAGACAAGAGTAGCCAACTCTACTGACGCAAATAATATTATAGATGAGTTCATAAATAGGATAATATGGGTATTCAATGCTCATGAAGATGCTATGTGGCCTGAAGCGCCTGCTCTTGAGGGGGAGCAGTATGATGAATTTATCCACGAGGGAGCTGTGCATATAGATTCATTAGTTAGAATTGTATCGTTTTTGGATAGATCAACCAAGCATGTAAGACATAAAGATGTAAAACGCAAAGTGAGGTTTCGGAAGATAATAATACATGGTCTAAGAGCTCCGCTTGCAACACTGGTTAGATTATCTGACCCAAAACAAAAAATTGCTTACGAAAGAAGGCTTAGGCTGCTAAGGAACTTTAAAGCTCATTTTTCGTATTTTCAAGAATCAGCAACAGGGGACTTTCGGTCGATGACAACTATGCCTGATTTCGAAGGCACAGAAGACGATCCTATCCCAGACGGATCTGTTCTCCTGTATTTCTTCCATAAATTCTCAACCCAGGGCCAATATTGTGATAGAAAGTTTGCGATTTTCCAAGAGGCGGTTAGGAGAATTGATGAAGCTGTAAACAACTTAGAGGCCGTTCTTGAGGAACATGCTGCGGAGGAGGCGGGGACAAGCGGAGCAGGTACTAGGGCATCATCAGCGGGCAAAGATAGAGAAGAGCAAGATCTTGAAGAAGACAACTTATCTGATGCGGAGTATATTTCGGACCATCTTTATAATATGGCAATGCTTATGGAAAAAATAGGAGAGATTTCTGATCTTACACTTTATTATGGGGATGGCAAGCTTTACGGTTTTAAGTTTATGATATGCGATACATTCAATCGCAAGAAAATTAAATTGGAGTTGCTTATTGATAAGGATCTCCCAGATTATGAGATTGCGCTAAGAAAACTTTCTGAAATTCGCGCACACTATGAGTTTTTATATCGTTTCAGAGATGAATCTTTTCGCGCAATGAATGACCAGTGCACGCATGCTGGCACAAAAGAGGATCCTGTGCCAACCTCAGAAGAGCTTCCTCAATATTATTTTAACAGAATATTTACTGAAGATGGGGCAGGCAAAAAAAGATTTGACCGCTTTTGCGAGGTATTTGATCAACTTGATAAAGCTTTAGATGAGTGCGAGCAGCTGCTTACCGATGCTGCCAAGTTATCAGCAGCAGGTGCGCAAGAAGGTCTTGCTAGAAAAAACTACATAGTTAAAGGTGAGAAGGCCTTAAAGGTTTTGTCTCAATTAATAAAAGAGAAGCGTTATCAACCTATTACTATTCCTGAAGAGATAGTTGTTTTTTTTGAGAGACTGCCTGAGCGGGTATTTGAAATTTCGCAGGAAAATCATCTTATTCATAGTAATAAAGGCAAAATTCACCAAGCCCTTGAAGACCTAGCTGCAAAGGATAAGCTAGGTTTTAAGGGGATTGTTTTGGGTTCTAAAGATCAGCCTGGTCAGGATGATCAGTTTGCTTTAGGGTTTTGCACATACGCTGGCTTAGGGTATGCTATGGATTTAATAGAATATATAAACAATATTGATAACCAATTCAAAGAGAGCCCTAGAATGAAAGATACCCATCTTCTGGCAGAATATTTCTTGCATGAGGCCTTGGATGTATATTGTGACCATAAAGTATCGCGCAGAATTCAGGAGGTTCTATTTCCTGAAAACTATCGCCACAAGCAAAGATACCCAGAAGGTATTTTGCAAATGTGTATAAGAGAGTTTATAAATTCGAGGGCAAGAAGTACTAAGATAGTAATTCCAATGCCTGTGACCCCAACGATACAGGTAAGGATAATTGACAGAAATACTGCTGTTACAGTGGCCGAGGTTGATAAGAGCATTCTATCTCATATTGTTAAGGGTCTTGATAATGTGCTGGTGGTAGGTGATAGGTTGGATGAATATGGCGCTTTCAGGGTTGGCAGAGAGGATGTTGTTCGATTCTCAGGCCATAAAGGAGGGCGAATAGAATACGAGATTCATAGGGGAAAGATTGTCAAGACTAGTGTGCGCTTGCTGGATGAAGGGCATCAGGTAATTAGGGGAGATTCTTTGCATGCTGAGGACCGCAAAACAGGTAAGGTTCTATGCCATCTACCTGATTTGATTAGTAAAGATATATTAGGGGCATTAGATAATGTAATAATTAGAGGAGACAGATTGGATAACGGTGGCCGAGTTCGGACTAGAGAGGGCCTACCTGCTTTTACTAAGCATTCTGGAAAGCGAATTGATTATTATATACATAAAGGCCAGATTGATAAAACTACCATAAGGATTTTAGATGAAAAAACGCGCCAGCCACTTAGAGAGGGGGTCAGATATACGGAAGATATTTCTACAGGTGAGGTCAAGTGTCACCTGCCACACGATATTAAGGAAAGTTTTTTGCGCGCACTGGATAATGTTGTGATCCGAAATGACAGCTTAAATTCAAAAGGTGAGCTTCGCCTTGCGAATCGGAAAAGACCTATTGTGACTTTTTCTAGTCAACCGCGATGCCGAGTTGATTATCAGATTCATAAAGGAGGAGTCAGGAGATCTACGATACGGTTACTGGATAAAGAGGGAGAACCTATTATTCAAGGAGCGCGTTTTGCCAGGGATTTATCAACAGGCGAGGTAGTGTGTCATATACCTCTTAAAGAAAGCGATGATGTATATGAGGGGTTAGATAATGCTCTTATAGCGAATGATTCACTGGATAGTCAAGCTAGATTGTTTGTAGCTCATAAGTTTGCCTGCTCATTTAATAAAGCTAAATATAAATGGCAGTCGGTCGAATATGAAATTCATAAAGGTAGGGTAGATAGGTCAAGCGTAAGATTGCTTGATTCCCATGGCAAGGCCTTAAGGTCAGGTCCGCGATATGCCGAAGATTTAGAGACAAAAGAAGTGAGGTGCCATCTTCCAGAATTGGTGTCAGCAGATCTCTTAGCATTGCTGGATAGTGTGGTAATAAGAAGAGATAAGCTTAACAGCTCTGGGGAGGTATTTATAGGAGGTGAACTCGCCGCAATTTATTCAAATTTTCCTAACAACGCTGTTGAGTATGAAGTGCGCAAAGGAAAGGTTGAAAGATCATCTATCAGATTATTGAATTCCAAAGGAAAGCCCAGGAGGAAGGGAATAAGGTACGCTATTGATAGTGTAACTGGCCAGGTAAGATGCCATTTACCGGACCAAGTATCAAAGAGATGGCTAACGCGTCTTGATAAAGTAGTTATTATGAATGACAGGCTCAGTAAACATGGCAAGCTCGTTATGGGTAAGGATCCGATCGCGGTATTCCATAAATACAAAAAACATCAAATAATGTATGAGGTTGAAAGAGGAGCGGTTACTAAAGTATTCATACTAAATACCAAGGGTATTATAGTGCATGCAGAATTGCTAAAGGTCGTAAGAGATAAGCAAGGAAGATGGATCAGCTCATTTAAATCAAAAGTAGTTCCCCTTCGCGTGCGACGTCAATGGGAGAGAATAGGCACGATAGAAGGCTTCAAGGTGGAAGATGTAAATTTTCTAAAACTAAGTAGAGATTATCTATATATTTTTGATCATTGGGGCAACTTATCAAATAGGCCACTCAAGATAACCTTTTCGTTAAACGCGGCTGGGAAGAATGAACCATTTGAATTTATCTTTTCAACCTATAAAGACAGTCACCCTATCTATATTAAGGCGGCGCAGGCATTTTCTATATCCAGGAGAATTGCAGGTATGATCTCATTTGATATAGGGAATGTTGAGGGCATAGAGAGGGTAGGCTCGGCTGAGGTTGCTGAGAAGACAGACGAAATTCGTAAATTGCGTCAAAAGATTTCCGAGGCCATAGATGAGGTTTCTGCTAATGATGAGGAAGCTGGAAGGCTTGCCCAAAAGATCCTCCTGGCTTTAGAGGAGATTAAAGATACTGATGAAGATACCCAAGAAGCTCGAATAGCCAATAGACTCAACATAGGCATTAAAAGGATATTTCAGGTATTTGAGCTTCTGGCCAAAACCAACGCGCTAAGAGATTACAGGGTATCCTTTTTGCAGGAGTTTCAGAAGACACAGCCCGCTTCTGGTAAAGTATCAATGGCTTATCCAGAACTTTATGTGTCATTAGAGGAAAGAGGACTAATAGCAGAAAGCAGAAATTGGATGCCCAGCAAAAGGAGAGAGCCGCTGGTAACAACTATGAATTTTAAAGATAGATTCAAGGAAGCGGTGCTTTCGCAATTTAACCCAAAAGATCACGGAGATTACAAGGCTTTTAGCTTAAGTGAGATTATCGATATCTTGATCCATGAAGCTGAATTGTTAAAAACAGGTTATGGTGATATAAGAAGACAAGAGATCGATGATTTTATGCGATTTATGATACAGATGGTCATCAACGTAGGAGATGAAGATAAATTTCCCGCTATCGTCAAAAAGTTTATTGAGTGTTACGAATGCCAGCAAGTCCAAGACCCCTCATTACTCAGAAAAGGCTTTGGCAGAAATGGCGCTAACCCCTATGTGGCTCTACGACGTGATTTTAACAGTATGCTAAACGCGGCTAGAGATTACCCATATTTCATAGAGTTATTAGATAAACAATTCCCAAAACAACATAGAGTTTATGTGGGCTTAGACGCCAGTCAAGGCCCTTACCAGGCAGAGGTTTTTAGTTCTGTTGCTAGTGGAAGCTCCTTGGGAGCGACAGCCCTGTACTATGGCAGTAAGGAAGAACAGGCGTATTATGGCAACGTTAAGACTTTGGAGGTTATTGAAGAAAGGATAGGGCAGCTATATCGGCCCCAAAGCTTGCAAGAACTTACGGAGGCGTTTCACAGTGAGTTTACATACGCTATGAGGAACGCGGTTTTTTCTCGAAATGCCCTATCGCTATTTAGGATGATAGAGAGGGAAAATATTATTATGCATGATAAATTATTATTGATAGATACCAGAGGATCTCCTATGAGACTCTTGTATATAAGGGAGGTAATATCGCATTTTATTGATAAGCATTTACAAAAAACACTAAAGATCGATTTGTTTATGGTAAGTTCTGATAGAAGTTATATTCCCCAGCTTAGCAATATGGCCCCTGATCAGTTTCTAGTTAAAGATGGACCTTACAAAGAGGCCTATTCAGAAGGAGCGCATACAGTCATGTTTAAAACCCGTGCTAATCCATTCCGATTTAGAGCAGTAGATGAACATAGCGCAAGGGAAGAAAATATAATAGTTTTTCAAAGAGGCTCAGCTGAGGATAGACTAGCCTCTCTAATGAGAAGCCTATATAACTGGAACTTCGCGGCCGAAGCTAATAGGACCAAGAGCGTAGCTGGCCAGCGCGCCAAGTCCTCATCAGCTGGGGGAGATGATTTAGGATCTGGATCGGGGTTTGAAGATAGGCTTATATTCAGGGAAAGAATGTTTATAGATCTTATTAATGTACTCAGAACCGGAAATCCCAAAAGACGAACGGATGCAGCAGAAGTTCTGGGGCAACTGCGACTCAGGGAAGCTAGAGATCATTTGGCTGAGGCGCTTTCTGCTGATAGGAGTCGCAAGGTGCGTGAGGCAGCTGCGAAAGCATTGTTAGAGCTTGGACTTGATGTGACTGAACTACACGATGCGATAGAGGAGGCAATGAAAGACAAAGAAAGCTCAGTCACGATTATTATTGCATTCGAACCATCGCAAGGAAGAAGATGCGCTACTGTTATTCAAATGCGCGATTACCAAAAAGCCATCGACTCCGCAGCGTAAAAATGTGGATAAGTAGCGCACCCTTAAGGGTGCGCTACTATTGTGGATAACTTATGAAGAAATTTAATATGATAATGAAGACAATAGCGTGGATGCTTATTATTGCTTTAAGCATTGAGAATGCTTTTGCCTATGCCCCATCTGCAAAAGACTATCTGCGTCCGCCATCAGCTCGTATAGGTGAATCCCGACAATTGCAGGCAGAAGAACCTCCTGTAATTCCGAAGCCAGCATCCGCAGGTAACGAAGAAAATTCCAATGATAATAACAGCATAGGCCTTACATTTGAATGGGGTATTATGCTTAGCGCATTTATTTCAGCAACACTTCCGATCTCGTTGCTTGTATCGCGTGGAATCGCACCTTGGTATTTCGGGTTGATCTTGGCAGTCACAATGACATTGTATGCAAAATATTCGCATGAGAGGGGGCATAGGAGTTTTAAGTGGGATGTGAAGAAGGATCCTCGCTTGCAATCATTGCGAGCAAAGGCTGGCATGCTTGTAAGTGGTAAGAGGTCATTTCGGTTTTTTGTTTCAACAATCATAATGTTGGTTCTGGGAGCATCTCATCTTCTGCCATCTATTTTAACGCTTTTCTTGTTTTATGGTGCCGCAATTCCTGGCACAGGAGCTATTGTTGAATTTGTCTACTTTTTTGGTTCTGCCTGGGCTGGCAAAGATGGACTTTTGGCTGAAGATCTTCTTTCTGATAAGGAGGAGATAAATATTATAGAAAAGCTTAGAGATCATCACAAAGAAGATGGGGAGATCTCACACGCTATAGATGAAGCAACAAGTACAGAAGGAGATAGAGAGATACTAGAGGATAGGCTTTTAAGTGGAGAACCTATATGGATACATGAGATGGCCCTAGTTTATAAGGCAGCAGAGGAGAGATTTGAATATGATGTAGAAAAAGTCAGGCCCGAGTTTCATTCTACAGCGCTTACTGTGGAGGCCCCACCTCATCTTATGAGCCAATATTCATATATCGATTGCGATAGCAAGTTGGCAAAACTACATTTCCAAGACCAAGAGCAGGGATGGAAGAGATTGCCAGAAAGGGTTAAGGGCGAGAAGAGGTTCTATGTTTATCATATGGTAGAAAAAGAGGACAATGCTCAGGAAACAGTGCGTGAAGTAATAGGCATAATTACAAAGGCCAAAGTAAGCGCTCGATGGAAGGATAAATCGCGCAAGGGCACGTTAGTAAAGGTATATTCTAAGGATGGCGAACACCTGGGAATACCATTGAGGCTCACCAAGATTCTCGGGCCTAAAGATAAACGAGTAATCGCGCGAAAGGAGAATGCTAATAAATTTACTATTGATGAGCTTTATGATTATGAAGATGTTGATGAAGATGACGGATATATTATGCTAAAGAGAGAGAACAGGACCTGGTTTCCAGCAGCTCCCTCTAAGGTTAAGGCGTTTTGGGATATTATGAAAAAAGACAGAACCTTTAGGTGGTTTGTTATTCCAAACTTATTCAGTGTATCTATGGGAGGCATCTTGGCAGCGGTTATGCTCAAAGAGATCTATCTGATGGCCCAGGGCTTTGGGGTATTGGCGCTTGCGTTGTTGGGAATAGAGATTCTCAATAGGCTGGTCTTTATAATAGGTGAATGGATCGCTGGAAAGAGGTCAGCGAATATGGAGCGGAGTCTCTCCAGAAAAAGCATACTAAAGGCAAGAGGAGCTGGTATTGGTTCTAAGGCGGATCAGGAGGTCAATGTAAAGCTGAGGCGCTGGTATGGGATCTGGTGGGTTATATCAACTCTAGTTCAAAGATGTCTATTCTTTATCTTATATCCTTTTGTCTTTAAGTATTTGATAGGGGGGCTACCGCTTAGTATTCAGTGCGCTGTGTTTGTTTCTATATACTTGATTTGGCAGATGCTATTTCAGATATCCCTTCCTCCAGAGGCGCGAAACGCTTATCTTGTAGGAGAATGGGGGGCTGGAAGGGGGTATGCCCAGGATATACGCAAAGAGGGGTTAAAAGACAGATTTTGGCGCGCTTGGGCCTTTAGGGTAAATATGAACAGCCTTGTAAGGGTTACCTCTTTTTTAATAACACTAGGAATCATGAATTTATACAGTATCACTCTTATCCAATCATGGTATTTCTGGGGAGTATTTATGTTTATCGCGGTTCTATCCCGTCCGCTATCAAGGACCCTAATTCTTTTTTATGGAGAACCTGCAGATTCAAAATTGATCATAAGATCTGACGAAGATTTTAAGCCAGATCCACACCAGACAGGTGAGAGTACATATGAACAAAGATTTAGATTCGATGATTTAGGCCTCTCAATAAAAGCAAAAGATCCACTCTTTGCGCCGGAAAGGATCCCTGATTATAAGCTTAGCAATCTATATGGAATGATTTTTAGGCTAGCTGAGATCTTTGATCAGATTCCACTATTAAGGAGATTTGATTTGACATCAAAAGTGCAGAGAAGCAGGTTTAGAGTAGAAAAACCTTATATGATTGTTGATCCAGACAGGATAGGGTTAAGTTTAGAATTTGACGCAGAACTTGATCCAGATGATTTAAAGAAATACGAATACCTATTTTTTAGAGGCGTGAGAGGCAGGTGGTCAATATTTCATAATAATAAGAAAGCTGTTGAGATTAGGCTTTATAAATCACATGAGCATATATCTCTTGACCATGATCGGAATGTAATTCACATAAGTTCCACAGCTGCTGAGCTTGATGATACGCTTCACAAAAAGAATGTCTCTGAGTTCGTTGATGATAAGCTGATTCCGATGGGGCTTCAATTTCTATCTTCGCAGGCCGAAAGGGATAGCGCTGTGGAAACGCTGCTAAGAGGCGGGGTATTATATATTGGTCCGTTCAATTATAGTTACAATCGCGTAACCGGTAAGATGGAGTCAGATTGGCATGAATATAAGAAAGAGTGGGAAGGCCAGAAGGTGAGATTTCTTGGTTCCCCTCCACCAGGCCTTAGACGATATCATTTTTCAAAAATTGAAGGGACCGATGACTGGTATAAGGTGTATCACCATGAGCATATAGGTGAATCATTCGAGGAAGGTCATACAGGTGGAGCTGAGGTGCTGGATGGAGAGATGAGGGTAAACTATTATAAGAAAAAACTACCCGGCAGAATAAGAACCTCCGGGGTTTTGCAGATTTATATGGTAAGCGGTGATCCAAAACCTCTCCCTATTGAACGGCTGATCTCTGAATTTAATCCGGATTATATTCTCATAGAAAAAGGACTCACTGCCCCTGGCATAGAAGAGTCTTTACCAGGCTTTAAGAGGGGAATAGATGTTGATTTCACAAATTCCTTAACTGATGATAAGGATCGTGAGTTTGAAAGGTTCGAAACAGAGAGGCGCTCGCTGTTAGACTATATTCTTAAATGGCGAGGCGCGCAGCGCGCTGATAACCAAGAGTCTAGAAACCTAAATCTTGGAGAATGGGGTCACGTAATCGGCAGTCTATGTAAGGGTATCGCTCTTCCTACTGTTATACTCACATTTTCAAAGATGGGATCAGGTTATGGGCAGCTACATAATGTCGTATTTTATAAGGTTGCGATAATGCTCGTAATAGGGATACTCTTGTTTGCCGGCACATCAGAAATGGTGGATAAGATAACAAGTGCTCAGGGAAGCCAATCCGCAAGAAAAGAGGCCAAAGGTGATCTGGGAATAGATCGCAAGATGGAGGCCTTTAACAAACTCAAAAAAGGCATGAAGCTGGTGGGCTGGGCCTCATTTATTTTTGCGCTATTATTGGTTTTTCAGATACAACCTGTATTCTTATGGATCGCGCCGCAATTGCCCATAAAAGCCGCGACACTATTTCTTGCTATGAAATTGATTATAGATGGCATATATATGATATGGATGTATCTGATGACACGAGTCTGGTGGAAGCTCTTGGAAGATCTTGTGCGCAATAATCCTAAGTTAGCGCGCAAGGGTTATAAGAGCTGGTTTTTTGAATATTTGGCTACTGGCTCTAGCTTAAATATCGGGTTTACCATATTTACCGGAGTTCTCTTTTTTGCCCTCTATCCACTGGGTATAACATCAGTATATTTTGGCGCCACACCTTTAGGCTGCGCGCTTTCAGTTATCGCTATTGTGGGAATAGCTATCTCTTATTTCATATTTCCTCTGTACGCTCGATTTGGAGGAGATTCAAAACTTGTTATTGAGTCTGATGATGAGGATTTTATCATTGAGAAGGAGCAATGGCAGGAGAACGGCAATAGTAATGGAAATGGAAATAAGAAGAAATTGGTTCGCAGATGGTTTAGATTCTCAAACGGCCTTCTGGTGAGCACAAAAGACCCCAAGTGTTTTCCTATGTTTTCAAGCACAGAATCGGACAAACGGGATAAGCGATTTGTAGTTTTAGATCCTGATAAATATGATGTGAAAGTAGAATATGATTATGAGGGTGAAAAAGATAGGAGGATCTATGATTATGATAGAGATCCTATAGCGAGATTATTAGCTCCAATTCCAAAATCTGGCAGGAAGCAGAAACACTTTGTAGCCTCAGATACTGACAAGCACCCAATCGATCGACTTTTATTAAAGGTTCTTACACCAGCCAGAAGATTGAGAAAGGCCAAGAGATTTACAACCAAGGTTGAGCATCGCCTTTACCCATCGCATCCGATGTATAAGCGCAAAGGAAAGCCCCCTCAATTGCCATACGATCCTTTTGATAACATGGTTGTGGTTGCGGATGATATTGCAAAATTACTCGCAATCGGAAATGGCGATGCGCTTCGCGGAGGTGGTGTAAAGAGCTCATCTGCTGGGCGTATTTTGTTACTACCTAGTTTTAAAAAACCTTCTTTACAAAGAGTATTAAGACAGGCTGTGGAAGATCTATCGAGTAGGGATTCTGAAAAGCAGGCTAGAGCAGTTCATGCTATAGCTGGCATTAGGCCTAAGAAGGTCCCAAGAAAACTATCTGATATGTTAGAAGATTTACCCCATGAGTTACAAGTAGCAGCAGCAGGTGCAATGAGCAGGGGCAATCCAAACTCTATTCATCCAAAGCTTATTCAGCTCTTGTCTGATGTGGATCCCGCTGTGCAGGCTTCGGCAGCAAAGGAGATAAGTAATATAAGGCCAAAAGATATTCCGCCACAACTTGTTCAGCTTTTAAGAAACCCAAATCAAGTTGTTAAGTTCGCTGCAGCTGAAACTATTTGCGATATTAAACCAAGAGGGATATTGGACGATGTTTTGGAACTTTTTGAAGATCCAGATCCTTTTACATGGGTAGCTGCTGCAAAAGTAGTAGCTAGTCTGCACTCCGGATACCTCCCCCCTAAGCTTATCGAACTCTTAAAGAGTCCGAAACCTTATTTACAGCTTATCGCAATAGAGGCTATAGGCAGAATTAGACCTAAGGATCTGCCGATAGAACTCAAAGAGCTTCTAGGAAGTGCGAATTCTGATCTCCGAGCCAGTTCAGCAGAGGCGATTGGTAGAATAATACCCGAAGAGACCCCGCCTGAACTTATTCAGCTATTAGCAGATCCGAGGGCTAAGGTTCGTGCCAAAGCAGCGTATGCTGTAGGTAACATCAGACTAGAAAACGCTTTGCCTAAGCTTCTTGAACTTTTAGAAGACTCAAATTCTGGAGTACGGATTGCAGCTGCTAAGGCAATTGGAAATATAAGATATGCCACTAATACCCTGCACACAAGAAGCATTATG
>JBHPDT010000061.1:0-12054 GCA_042577545.1 Candidatus Omnitrophota bacterium
GGCTCTTATATAACTGAGTATATATCCCTTTGCTACTTCATCACACAAAAGCTCAATAGCCTTTGATAAGTGCACTTTGTCTTTTGCTATCACCTCAATCGCTGCTGACCTTATAGCTGCTACTAGTGGTTCATTTGCATTGTTGACAAGCTCTAAGAGTGGTTTTAGCGTCTTATCAAATGACAGGTTTGTTTGATTCTTCGCAGCATGTCTAATCATATCAAGGGTAATGATGTAGGTATTTTGCATAGCGCCGGCTTTTGTCTCTAATATACCTTCTAAAACGCTAAGTTCCTCCTGGAAGATCACGCCCTTTTGCTTTATAACAATCTCTTGAACAAGTTGGATAATGTCCCAATATAGTCCAAAAGCAAATCCACCTTTTTCCAGCATCTTAAAGCAATGCGTTCTTAATTTTGTAGCTGTATTATCGTTCTTTAAAGCCAATATTGACAATCCTTTTCCTGCCGCTTTGGATGGTAAATATCCTAGCCACTTTGAGACAAAGAATTGGTTTATAAGCCGTGCTAGAATCTCCTCATAAAACTCTTCCCGCTCTATTGCAATATGGGCAAGCGTCTCTGTACAAGCCTTATAGGTAGCCCAATCTAAACCATCTCGCCTTAATTGCTCATCTAAGACAGCTATGTTCGCGGTATTTACATATTGCACTCCGCGCTTTATAGCTTTTACGTATGATTCCACTAGTTTACAACATGCATGTTTAGGCAGCTTGAATGACAGGTTTGTTTTGCAAAAATCGATTATCTCTTGGACCGATTTTTCACTCTGATCTTTTTCTACTATGATACCGGGTATTTGCGCTACCGCCATATATGCATTCATCTCTAGATTTTCTGCTGCCACCAAAGCATCTCTAACAATTTCCAATACCTGTGCTCTTAGGTGTGGACGCGATATCGCTATATTTACTAATGCGTCTTTTGTAAGATCGTGTGCGTCAACTTTTGTATAACGCACGCTTCTATGAAATATCTTACCAAGCCACTCAATCGCTTTCTTAGCTTTAGCTTGATCTTTACCAAGTGCGATATCTTTAAGTGCGTTAACTGCCGAAGCATCTGAAGTTTCACACGCTTGTTCGTGGAGTTTACGCATACGGTTTGGTAATCTAGGAAGAGACACTTCCTGTAAGATACCTGCGAATCGAGGAACAAGTGTACACCCTATCTGCGGAGGCATCATCGATGCAGCCAGAAATGCGAGAACCAGGCGTCTCTTTAATGACCTTGTGGATTTTCCGCTTCTTTTCTCCGTACCCGCGGACGAGGCCTTGGCTGCTAAATTACCGAACTCATCCGGGTCGCCGAATGCGCTTCTCTTATCTTCTCGGTTGGCCCAGAGCCCGCGAATAGCAACTTGTGATTCGGAAGAGAGTCTTTCAATAACACGCGCCTCAGCTATCATGGCTGCTGCGTGAGCTGTGAAATCTTCTTTCTCGCCAGCTGCGGCAGCTATTACTTCATGTAAAAGCATAAGAGATACTAGCTCAGCTATCTGTTTATCATCTAACCCACTTATAAACTGCTCTCTTTGTTTAAGTAATTTCTCTGGATCAATAGTAAGCCTGTTAAGACCTTTATCGACTGGCTTATCGAGAGTCTTCATTTCTATAGTTACATTACCGATTAAAGAAGGTAGCTCTACTATCTTGCCATCTTCAACAACAACACCCTCTAATATATCTGCAAAATGCTTAAGACCTTCATTCGCAATTTCATCAGCAAGATCATAATCAGGTCCACCGGGTATTTGGGCTCCATCGTAATAGATCTCTGTATAATCAAGCGCATTATCTAATGATGGAACAAGAACAGCGCTATCTTCAAGATCAAGATACTTCTCAACTTGAGAGATATCACTTAGAAAAAGAGGTAGCGGATCATCGCTTTTCCATGCAGGCTTAGCTGTTAACTTATCTACCATAACTCTACTGATAGCATTAGTAAAATAGGACCTACCCCTGATATCCAAAGCAGAATAGCTAACCTGGGCGCGGTTTGAAGCAGTTACAATGACAGGTAATGAAAGGGCGCCATTATCTTGCAAATATTGGTTTAGGTTCATGGCAAAATCATACCCATAACAGCAATCAAGCACTATATTGACTTCGCCGATAGATCTGCTATTTTGGTCGCCATTTGATATAATCGCTTCCTGATATTTAAGCAGGGCCTTTCCAAATTCTTGGTAGGTTATATAAACAGGGTTTTCAGGATCACTTGAAACCTCAAGGCGGTCTGATAAGGCATGGCCATTAAACCAGAAGGTTGTACCCGTTCTGTCAGGACGATACCTTGAAACAAGGTCACGCGTGGCTATCTTTGCCCCTGCCCCTCTCAATCTATATATCTCCTGGTCACCAATGCCTGCCTTCTTGGCTGATTCAATGATCGGCTCATCAATAAACATATCTGAACCATCACTTGCCCTCTCATCATTGGTCAAAGAAACAAGAGATAGGCCGCTCCTTAAAAGAGGGTGCGTCATGTAGTCTATGCGCGTTTCTGAAATCTCATTTAAGGCAAGTCTTGCGTCCTCCTGATTAAGATCACGTTTCCCCCTCTTTTCAAGAAAACGAATAATATCAAGCGCTGATGAGAGCGCCTGCGCATCTGTTAAATCATTTATAGCCTCTGTGAATATTTCCATGCTAAAAAGTTTTGGGAAATAAGCTACTTCGTGGTAATCAAATGCCGATCGCCTCCAGTAGTAGGTGTCTGAAAGATGCTTACCTAATTCATAAGCGACATCTATGAGTCTGGAATCTATAGCAATACCTCCAGTTGTTACTATGCTATCCGATCGCATCGCACTCTTGATACTCTCATCAAGCGCGCCAAGCCCTACAACGGCGCCCATGCTCACATTGGCATCGGGCTCTTCTAAAGCCTGAATTAATACAGAAAATACATTTCTATCAAATCCCATCCTGCGCGCCACAGGATTCCTGCTTATATAATGCGCTAAATAGTTTGCTGTGGCAATAGATTGAGGTGGACCATATCCCGAATTTATCTTCCATATTCTGGATTCATAATTATTAAGTAAGTTTGCGTCCCTAGCTATCTTAAAGAGATCATTAAAGAGCACTTCAAAAATCTCTTCTGCTTCTCTTCCTAAGGCCTGCACATTATTGGTGCGCGCAACATCTATGTACCATGTATAAAGAAATGTAAATACCGCAACTGCGTCTATTAATAGATCTTTCTTTTGCGGGTCACGAATTATCTTATCAAGAGTTATAACCAGCCTGTCTAATGATTTCCGCGCTTTCTTATGCGTAGATCTATCTACTTTGCCTGAGAGCATAAGATCGCTGAGGGTGATAACAATTTTGCTCCACGACCTTATCCTGCTGCTGATAGTAATATTAATCCGGTCACTAAGATAAAAATCTATTGTCTCAATTAATTGCGGGAGTCTCTTGTGCTCAGCTGCCAACTCAATTAGCATGTTTCTAGCATTATCACATTGAGCAATTCCCAGCAAACTGTATATAACAGCTTTTTCAAATCCCTTGACTGACAAGAAAAGACTATAACAGTCTTTCAGCTCATCAAGCAGCGGGGAATTATCTTCTGCCTTCAGAATAGCTCTATTGAAAGAAGGCATGATCTGATCTTTTATCACTTTCTGAGCTCTGGCTGAGAGGCCCTTATCTTTTGACGCAGCAATATGAACAAGTATTTTGGCAAGCGTTATATAGTAATCAACCTCTCTGGTCCGCTGCGCAACAGCAAGTCGCTCAAATGATTGCAGCGCTTGACTACTGAAATCTGAGGCACGAATTATCTTTTCTTCTATCATGGAGTATATTAGATCTAAGATTGGATCACGCGCATGCTGTAACTGAGGGAGAGTGGCAGCCTTACATAGTTGAGACAAGACCTTGGTCCTTTTTTCACGGTTAGCAGCTTTATTGAATTCTTTTATGTCTCTTATAGCCCTTATCCGGCGTTCCACCTCGGATGAACCAAGGTCTTGCGTTAGCCTTGCTATATCAATTACCCCAGCAGATGAGGCCTTGGCTTCAGCAGATAGGGGCTCCTGATCAGGCTTGGGCAAAAATTTCACCTCAACTACGCCTCTATCAAAAATAAAGATTGGTGGGTTTGCTTCATCAGTATCTTCTTGTGTAGCAGTGTCCTCAGCAATAACAGCGCTTTCTTCTTGGTCTTTTTCCACCAATATTTTAAATTCATTATAGTCTAGTCCGGAAATCGGATAGCCCAGGCCTTCTGACAACTCATCTGCTACTTCAATGGTACTCAATCTAGCCCAACCGGATTCTCCATATTCCATAACATACTGCTCAACAGCCGCTTCCTCTAGAGTCGGACCTTCTATTTTTATAACTACGGCAAACAATTCAAATCTCTGCTCATCAGGTATTTCAGATAATATCATTTCTATAAGGCAGACTCCCATAAAGTCGTCGCGGTTTGTTTCCGCCAATTGTAGGGCTCTGTTCATCTGACTCATTAAATCATAATCTGAAGGTCCTATAAAATACTCATCTGAAAATATCCCATGAGTATGGAGCTTTAGTTCTAATCGCTGACCTTCCTCAGGATGCGGCACTGATAAAATAATATTGGATTTTTTTGTAACCCGCCCGTCCCCACCTACAACAAAGTATCTTTTATTTCCTGTATACTTTGGTAATCGCGCATTGCTGTCCTTGTCAACATATATTACAAAACCATACTCAGTTGACCAGTCAGCCTTATTGGTCCAATCAACAGAATGGCTCAAGAGATTATGGCCATCTATATAGTCACCAATAAATTGAGCCAAGGGAACTCCCCAAGACCTATTCGGATCATCCTGATCCGGCACCATAACTTCTGCGTTCTGTAATGCCACACCACTATCAGGTAAAGGCTCAAGACTAAATTGCTGCGTTTCAATAAAGATTCCTCGAGCTTTGCTCTGGTCAACATCAAGAAAAATAGTCACTGAATCAGCGCGGCTAACTTTATTATCATGACTAGCGAGTATCAAGCCAGCTACGTGCTCTACTTCGTGCTCATTTACTTTTAATTCTGCGTTAGGGTTATGGAGAAACCCAGAATTACCATCCACAGCAAATAAGCTCGCAAGTCCGTTGCTAAGTGTGGGAACCAGTGTATCTAATCTTGCCTGGTCATCAAATATATCAGCCCCAGCAGACGAGGATTTGGCGTTCCAAACAATGGCAGTACAATCTTCTTTAGCGCCAGAGCGCAACCCCTGGCTTACAAGCTTTTCAGCAGCATTTTCTCGTACAGCAAGCCTGGAAACAAAATCAAGCTGTCTCTGGTGAGCTACCTCGCCTTCACTTAACGGAGAATGGATTTTTTCTAGTAACGCGTCTGAGAGAATCGCGGCAAAGCCCTCCTCTGATAGTGGGAGTGAATATATATCAGGCTCTCTGCTAACAATATCTCCTAAGTCAGAATCACCTAAGGAGCGGGAGGTATTAATGCCTCCAACCAGTCCACGAACTTGAGGTTCTGATGGTATTATGCTGCCGCTCTCTTCATCATAAGCAGCTCCTCGCGCTATAGCATCTTCTCTCTCAGCCAAATTATACTTAGGCCTATGATCAGGCCCATAATTGACATTGCCATTGGCATCTTTTATTACCACATAGGTAGAACCTAAAACACCCACATATGCCTTCATCTGATCATTGGGGATATAAACAACCGCCAGAGTTGCGCCAGAGCCTTCATCCTTAACCAGCTCTCTTAACGCAGCAAACATGCTTTTAAGCGCTTTGCTTACATCGCCCAATTCACTAGCCATAGCGCGTTTAAAATACTCTTGCAAATTATCCTCGATCATCTCTGCTGCTTCCTTACCGCCATGGCCATCAATTACTACCATTAGACGACCCTTTCCATGAGGAACGCCTGGAAACTCAATGCGGCCGTTGACTAACCTATCCTCTTTCTCCTTTGTTTGTACAGAGTAAGTTGAGACAGGATCATGCTGATAACTAGATGCTAAAAAATCCATATCCGCTGCTGTTTCATCTAACCACTCTCTTAGGGGCGGAACCTTGCCTCCAAAGTCTGGATCAAGGCGGTTGTCTTTTCTTGGGAAATATCTACGAAATAGTTTTGAAGAGCGACTCTCATCTGGTAAAACTATACCTCTTTCTCCAGCTGGCGAGTACGCGCCATATCTCCACATCACACGGTTGCTTTTACTTTTACTAAATGGTTTATCCGCAGGTGCCCACCTCTTTATCTTGCCCTTTATAAGCACTCGTTGTGTAGCGTCATATTCGATCGGATATCCAGAAAGTAGCTCATCCATCTCATGGGCGATAATTGCGGCATTCCTTGCCTGCTCCTCTATAGAATCACCTGGAGGATACACTGTAATAAGTTTTCCAGACGGCATATTCTTATCTGACCATTTGTCAGTTGGCAAAGGAGGCGATGTGAATCCGAGCTTATGAAATTCATCATAGTTAATTACGCATTTGAACTTAATGTTTTTGCCCCCGATGCGTTTTCTTGTTAAATACCCGAGACTCCTCTTTAAGACGCCCTGGACATCCTCTTCATCTACAGCAACTATACGAAGTTTGTAACCAAAATCAGGATGAGGGCAATTTGCAGACTCTATAGAATAGTTACTAATTTGAAAATGGCCCTCATTACCATCAAAATATTTAACTAGCTCATCAAAGATAAGCGCTCGATCCAGGGTATCGTAACCCTTCCCATAAACAAGTACCTGTGGTCCTCCTGCTGGGTCAAGCCAAGCAAGGTTCTCTTTATTACTAAAGAATCGTTCCTGACTATTTGGGAGCTCTCTGCGTAAATGTGTTGGCATGTTATCAAGAAGCTCTTCCATATAAGTACCAGCGGATGAGGATTTGGTGGAAGGTTGACCAAGAAACTGTAATGAGTCTTCTTGGCGCGTGAAAGATAAGTCAGTTTCTATTTCCTCCTGTCGCTTCTTGGTCTCTTTCACAAGTTCATGCGCGCGCCTGCGCGCAAGCATAGTAGGCACATCTATAATCCCTATGTGTGATATAGCAGTAATAATAAATACAGGCACAAGCATCTCATCTATTACAACCGGTATTTCATATCCAATAAAATTGAGGATCATTGAGGTTGCCATAAGGATTGCGTGTGCTGTGCTACGCAGCAAGAAAAAGACTGCGCCTTCTAAATTTGTATCTTCCCCCAGGCGCTTTACTCTGGGCGCAATTGTAATGCCATTTTCTTTAATGACACGCCTTATCTGAACATGTGTGCGTAGGGCTCGATTTGCAGCTTCAGTATGCGGTATAATTGCTTTGATCGCGGCTACAGATTTTTGCGGTTTATTAGGAACAAAGACAGCGTTGGGCTGAAAGAACCATCTCTTCCACATAGAGGGCCTGGAAACCGATTGAGCGGTTTCTTCAAATATAAGGGTCAGCTCAGGCTTATTACCATAATTAAGGAATATCCTTTCAAGAAAACTCAAGGCTGACGGCCTCTTTATGCTTCCCCAGAGGCGGAACCAGGACTTATGCGTTTTCATCAACTCCCTGTCAAGGGGCGTAACTGAACGCATGGGTCTAGTCTGAGGCCTGTCTGTAAGCTCCTCTATCATTCGATCATTGATTCTGGTGCCAACCCGGGAAGAGACAAACATGCCTGATAAGAAGATTCTGTCAAGGGCAACAAGACTAGTAGTAGTGTGAAGAGTTATAAGGCCTCTCTCTTGGGCAATGGCCCTTTCTATCTGATGCCTCTTCATCATTTTGCGCTTACCGCGCTCGGACTGCACTGTAAAGACATCACCCAAAATGCCCACAACAGTAAACCGTGTTTTACGTTTGAACAAAAACCCTTGCTTTAATGTAAAGCTGCTGCCTGCTCTAATCTCGGACACACTTCTCTTCTCAACCCACAGATATCCGTCCGCGCTCTGCGCTAATATAAACTCTACTCCTTCTTCTAGCTCGCCGAGACTATGAGCAAAGGCAGTCCTTTCTTGCCTAGCCCGCTCAAATTTATACTCTGGTAAGCGCTCAATTGCGATCGGCTGTGAAACAATCTTATCTGTAGCAGTATTTTTCAAATATACATTATAATCTGAACCAAGATGAGGTATGTATTCGCCAATAAACCTGCTTTCAGTATCAGCAGCCAGTAAGAATATATCTCCAGCGGACGAGGATTTGGATAATGGGTATTGCAGGGAATACCAATAAACACGTGTACCATTTGTGGAATCTGTATCTTGTATCGTGACAAATCGCTGACCATGCTTATCTTCTCTGACTATGAATCTAAAGTGGCGCCCTGAAAGACCGCTACCATCTGGGGTACTATAATCGCATCCACTATCTTTTCCAACAGAATAGGGTCGTAGTGTATCACAGGTAATCTGCTCTGCGCCCGGCTTTGAAGCTTCAGCAAATTTAACCTCTCCATCCTTTACCCCAATACGATGGGTTTTGTCTCCAGCACTAATAGCTACATTGCCTAGCATTGGTATATCCGGTTCTACCTCACCTGGATTTAGTACTTTAGAAACTGCTACTATCCTTGCAGCGAGCTGATAGTATTCTCCTGCGCCTGACAAACAATCATTTAAACCATCTACATTTTCATTCCCCGTGGCCAGAGATGCCAAGTGCGCGTCGCTGATCTGTTCAAAGCTAACTCCTTCAGAAATCGCTATCCGGTCAAGACGTAAAGCAAGTTTACCATGTATATGATCTAAATTTGCAGGCGTACTTGTTAACAGAGTAGATCCTTCTATACCATTACAGTTACGCCATTGATGTTGCAGTTTTTTCTTGTTTGGTAAGCTTAAAGATGAAACAAAGAGAAATATCTTACTTTTCCACCTGGCAATTAGCAGCTTGTGGCCCATGCCAAGTTCAACATCTTCTTCAGTAACCCAATAACCTCGTTCATCGATTATCATTACATCAGGGTCATTCCAGTCATCCTTTAGCGCTTTTGTTCTAATAACCACTCTTTTTGGTGTTGCGTACGCAAGCTCTTTAAGCTTAGTGTGTCCAATATTATCGCGTTGTTGCTGCAAAGCCGCGCTTCTATATTTGGTTGCGTCCAGTGTTTGCCTATAAGCTTCCTCCAGGTAATCTGTAATAAACCGGGTTGTTTCTTGGGCGGATTGTGCCATACGAGAAAGTTGCTCGTTATGCGGTAAGCTCTTTTCCTGTCTCGCGTTCTTATCCAGGAACTCCTGCAAATCAGAGAGCGCGTCAAGTCCAAAACTAGATCTTTGGCCTTGCTGTTTTTGTTGCTGCGCTAAAAACTCTCCCAGATACGGTCTTTCGATTAAAATATTCTCTAAGCGCGACATATACAGATCTATGGTAGAGTATCTGATCACAGAATCGAAGAATTTTACATTCCTTCTCACTCGATATCTGGGGTCCCCTTCTTTAGCGCCAGCAACTACAAAAAAACAATCTCCGGCATTAAATGTATTATAAATAAATCCGTCATACATATAATCCCCTAAACCCTGGAGCTTTTCTCTCGGTGACATTATTCGATTATCATACTTAAGCTTCATGGCATCATGGAGCCTCTTATGCCATATTTTTCCAAAGCGGTTTACAGTATTGATATCACATCTTTCGATATTCGTTGCCGGTATATAATGTAAAATGCCTGCCATCAGAGGAAGGTATCCTGGATTGCAATCCTTCAGAGCTTCCGCGCCTAATCTTAGCACTGCCGCTGCAAGAGAGGTGGCTGCCGCTTGGTCATCCCGCTCAAACGCAACCTTCATTTTCTCGGCTGCCTTTACCACATCATCCATCTCTATCGCATCATCCTCACCAGCAGATGAGGATTTGGCTAGCGCTTTAGGGGCTTGCCATTGAGCCTGGATCCTGCTATCGCTAGGGAGGGCGCTTGGCGCTTTACTCAGGGTCTCAGGAGAAGGCCTACGAAGTGTAAACCTCATTGAACCTGTTATGCTAGGGTATATCATGAATTCAAAATATGGTGTTTCAACTTGATAGCGATCATGAAGACCTTTTCTTGGATGGCCGGGGTCTGTAAAGCCTACTACATGGCGTTTATTGGGGCCAAGCGCAAAACTAGCGGTATATTCTGCTATCTCTTTTCCAGTTGCCTCGTCAATCTTGCCCACAACAGCTCTTCTGTCTTGAACAGTAATTTTATACGGTGTATTGCCAGCCCGCACTTTAATCTCACCGCGAAACTCTTCGTTTGTTGGAAATTGGTCACCTTTTTGAGAATCAAAGGATTTTGTAATCTCTTTTAGAACAATATTTCGTAAATTAGCAAAGGCTTTTTGCGCTAATTCTGATAAGCCCGCGCTGGATGCCTTGGCTGTTACAAGAGGCATGCCAAGTGTCTGGGCAAAGAGGGTTGTGAGGTGTCCAATGTCTGGTATCCTCTGCTCCATTCTTGCTTCATATATTGGCTCACAATCATCCATGCCTACATTTGGACAAATAACCAGATAGGATACACCCTCTCTCTTAAGGATCTCTGTTATGCCCTGTGTGTGGAAACCGCCCGTAATTAGAATAGCCTTATCTTTTTTGTAGAGCTTCATGCTGGTAAGGGTATTGCCAACAAGCGATAGATCTCTTTTGAGAGCTAATTCATAAAATTCCTTTGAATTTGAGATCGCCTGCTGATTAAGGGTTGTTGCGCTAATGGCCAGGGGAACGTTAAGACCATAGCGCGCTGATAGATCTTTTGTAAAAGTAACTATTCTACCAATGTCGAAGTGTTCGTCTCTGTGATTAAGGTATTCTAATTTCTTGCGTGTTAGTCTCAAGTGATATAGGTCTTGGAGCATCACAACGGCCTTGCTAAATAAGACAAGCTCTTTCTGGGTCTCGCTCTCACATAAAGCGATCTTTACCTCCTCACCAACCAGATCCGTCTCATCAAAAACATTGAGATGATTAATATCGTGAGAAAGTTTAAGATATTCGATGTACAAGGCTAGGTTGTCGTAATCTCTAGTAACCAGTAACCAGTTACCAGAAACCTGAGAAATTGACTCTAGGTAAGTGTAAAACTCTAAGGCTGAGATTTTGCTCAGGCGATAATCGAGGCTCTTCTGAAGGAGCGTCGTAAGCTGCTCTTTATCTAGCGAGTCAGAGAGTTGTTTTATCAGCTTCTCGCGCTCTTCTTCCGCTTTCTTAAAATCGATCTTGGTTTCCTTTTCAAGAAGCGCGCTAAATTTGTAGAAATCTTCATATTTACTAACGTCAAGCTTTTTGCGTTTTGCGTATTTAGCGAGACTTTTAACATAATCTGATAACTGGATCTGCTTTGATATATATGACCTTGATAGTTTGTCTAAGAATTTAAGATCCTTGGTATAGGTTTTGCGTTTAATCTCACTCAGGGCCTTATCTATGGCATTAAGCATGGCCAGTATATTCTCTTTATCAGCTCTGGTCTTCTTATAAGTAGCGATGTGCTGAAAATAGGTCTCATTATCTTCAACCCCTACCGCCCGTAGATAGATATCCTTGTTTACTATCTTAAAATACTCCGCGCCGGTAAATATACCCTGCTTTACAAAAAATTCAGAGACCCTTTTCTTTGGATCATCATCTGGTATGTTGTCATAAAATGTTGTATCAAGTTCATCTGAACCGCCCTCTAAGCATAAGAGCTTAATGTTGTGCCTAGAAATTAGGTTGTCAAGAGTCTTGGAGATATTGAACTGGGCTACAGGATCTATGTGGCGATCCTGGATATGAATAACAACCTTATCTGTCGCGCCTTTAAATGAGTCTATTACCCGGCCGAGTTCATCAGGCACACAAAGATCTGAGAGGGAATCGATCTTATCAGCAAGGCTCTTCTTTTCTTTGGATTTTAGGTATCTCTGAGCATGGGATTTATTCTTAAAAAGGGAGGGGTTACTAACCTCATAGCCATAACAATTACTAGCAATTATACTAAGTGCTAATATAGTAGATACGGTTTTCTTTGCCAGGGTTATTAACCTCATAGTGAATTTCCCGATTATATATTAGAGTTTTTAAAAGATTTA
>JBHPDT010000062.1:0-11909 GCA_042577545.1 Candidatus Omnitrophota bacterium
CTGTGGAGCTTTATTTTTAAGCTCCTAATTGTTGCACTTTAAATTACAATCTTCAACTTATTGGTAACTTATGGGGCTAGTCTAGGGTATGTTTCTGGGTAAAAAACGGTTATCTGGGTGTAAATCAGCGGGTGCTGTATTATGGCGCGTAACTGTACCATCAACCAAATCGAGCTCATAAAGAGGGAAGAGCGTAGCGCCATGCCAGACCTCAAGTTCTACCTGGCCTGCGCGCGCTCCCCCAGCATCAACAAGCCGATACTCACACACCGCGTTTGGGGGCAGCGTTATATTAAATTCAGCCCATCGCCGCTCCATCAGAGATAGCGCTGCGGGCAATGTGGGATTAAAATCAAAATTCGCTAAATCAGACCTAAGATCGTAATACCTGGCTGCTGCAACAACAACATCTATCAAGCTGGCTACTTCGCGAAATTCCGCGCGCCTTCTCATGTTAGCAAAGTTAGGCATAGCGAGGGCGGCAAGAATACCCAAGATCACAAGCGCTGTAATTACCTCAACTAATGTTAGGCCTTTTTTCATAGTTTATTGTAATGGACTGGCTTAGTGTTTAAATATCAACTTCGCCTACAGCGAAGCATAACACCTGCCCTCTGGTGAGATGTTGACCCTGTATTATCTAAGGTGCGTATCTCAATTGTCAGATAATTTGAATTTGGGTTTATTGTTGTATATATTATCGGATCAACGCCCGCTTGAGTTGTATCAAGCGTATCAATGAGGGTGCGCGTGTTCGCGCCTATCGTTCTTTGCAGTTGAGTGCCAACAACCGCATACGTAATAGTTTCAACCGTTGGGGCGGCTGCGGCAAAATCCTCAATCGTCACGGTCAGCGTGGTCCCGGCAATAGCAATATCACTAGCCTGTATAGCATCGCTCTTAACCCACGCGAGCGCTATTGAGGCATCATCCGCCGCCCGATACCGGCCCTGCTCTCTGTTAAAAAATTGTATGACAGCAACTGCCCCAGCTATCGTAGCTGCAAAAAGAATGCCGACAAGAATCACTGTCATAATAACTTCGATCAGTGTAACAGCGTCTTTGCGCTTTAGAAGTCGCATTAACATCAGTCACCAGCCCCCTGCCAGCTTATGGTGGCATCAACGCGCCTAAAGGTAAAGGGGGTTGTCCCATCCTGCAAGGTTCCAGCCCCTAAATCAAGATCTTCTGGCACGCCGCCAGTAGCAGCGGTAAAATCTGTTCTATATGTCGCTTGAAGATTGTCAACATTGATACTGTCAGTAGCAAGAGGCCAGTTTGCAGCATGGTCTTCCTGCGCAATAGAATTTGCCGCGTCGTTTAAGTCAATGTTGTTCTGCCCGAGAGTAACTTCATCCTGACTCAACTCAGCCCTAACCCTATCAAGCCAAGCAGAAGCATTTCTGTAAGCCTCTAATTCGTTGCGCGAGAAACTAGTCATTCTTACTGTCGCAATAAATATGCCATATGCGGATGCGACAACTATCGCAAGCATCAGGCTTGAGATAAGTATCTCAATTAGCGTAAACCCTTTTCTTCTCTCTTTGAATATTATCATAATGTTATACCATTGTAATCAACTGTCGCGGTAACCCTGAACCTTCCCGTGGCAGCATCCTGAATTACATCTATAACAACGAATACGTCATTCCCGTTGGGGTCACGTATAACAACGACGGGCTCCCACCCGCCATTATTGCGCATAAGTGTATATATATGACCATTTGGTGAATTATATGTCCTATAAACGTTCGCATTTGAAGGCGGCCAAGTTGCGGGATCCCATTCATCAAATGGTTGGTCTGTTCTTCTAAACCTATTAAAAGTCTCATACAATGCTGCCTCCGCATAGTTAAGGGCAACATGGCGCTTTAGATTATTTACAGTAAGGGGGGCCTTGGTCCAAAAAATTCTTAGTGTAGCGGCAATAACAAGAGAAAATATAACAGCAAAGGTAAGAACAACGGGGATCATACCTCTTTTAGATAAAAGAATTTTTCTCATACTATATTGACCTTATGTTGTTTATAAGTGTATTTTATACAATTGAGAATTCAAAGTCAATGAATCTTTGCGCCTAGTAGAAAATACTTGTTATTCGTTGCGGTTTGAATGCGAAAAGCAGATGCCGCGTTCTGATGATTTAATAAAATCTACAATAAGCCGCACCTCTTTATTGGTGGTCTGCTCAAGCTTCGAGAGCGCGCTCGAAAGATTTAGCCCTGAACGATAGAGCACCTTAAACGCCTCTTTTATCTCCTTACTCACCGCGCTACCCAGACCAGCCCTCTTAATACCAACGATATTATAAGAAGCTATTGTGTTATCTTTATCAGCAAGCATATATGGGGGCACATCGCGTCCAACACGAGCGCCTGCTGAAAGAAGCGCGAGGTCTCCAATTCGCACAAACTGATGAACAAGGCTCGCTGCTGAAAGAAAAGCGCTGTCGCCGATCCGCGCATAACCACCCAACAGAGAATTATTGCAAATTACAGCGCTGTTTCCTATCTGGCAATTGTGCCCTATGTGCGCAAACCCCATAATATAATTATCATCACCAATAACCGTCGATGAACCCTCCCTGGAACCACGGTGTATTGTCGCGTACTCTCTTATGCGATTTCTATCGCCGATCTTAAGATAACTCTCTTCGCCTTTATATCCGAGATCTTGCGGTTCGTCACCAAGAACAGCTCCGATGTGAATACGGCACTCTTGCCCTATTGTTGTACCGTCGCAGATATGAACATGTGGGCCTACTACAGAATTTGATCCTACCACCACGTCATCTTCTATGATAGAGTACGGACCTATCTCCACATTCTCTGCGATCTTTGCTTTCTTTGATACGATAGCTGTGGGGTGCGCCTTCATTTTAGAGCCTTCTTCCGCGGGTTAAAGATTATTACAAATTCGCCTTTCCTGGTATGCTCGCTAAAATAAGTTATCGCGTCACCAATGCCGCTTCTTCTTATCTCTTCAAACTTCTTTGTAATTTCTCTTGCGCAAACAAGATCAATGTCGCCAAGCACCTCTTGCATATCTTTTAGCGTAACTAAGATCCTGTGCGGCGATTCATAGATAATAATTGTATGCTTAAGCGCTGAGATTTCTTTAAGCCTCTTTTTTCTGGCCGCTCCTTTGCTTGAGAGAAACCCCTCGAAAAAAAATTTATCAGTTGGCATGCCTGATACAGATAGAGCGGATATCGCGGCGCTTGCGCCAGGTATAGGAATAACCTCGACTCCTTCATTAATCGCATCGTTTATCACCCTATAGCCGGGATCACTTATCCCCGGCGTACCAGCGTCACTGCACAGAGCAACCTCTTTGCCCTTTTTTAAAAGATCTATTATCTTTTTTGCTTTCTTAGTCTTGTTGTGTTCAAAATAACTTGTAAGGGGCTTGGATATATCATAATGTTTTAGAAGAGTTGCTGTATGACGCGTATCTTCACATGCGATAATATCCACCGTTTTTAGCGTCTCTATTGCACGCAATGTTATATCTTTAAGATTCCCGATAGGGGTAGCTACTATGTAGAGTGTGCCAGGCATGATTGTTCCCGTTATTCTCATGATCGGTGTTAGGTTTACGGTGTTCGGTTTACGGTGTACGCTAACACGTGTCCGAAAACCTAAAACCGAGAACCGCAAACCGGATTTGTAATCGCGAAGCGAGGACAAATCCTATTCTACTGTAACAGACTTTGCTAAATTGCGCGGCTGATCAACATCTCGATGATTATACACAGCTATATGGTAAGCCAAAAGTTGGAGCGGCAGCACTGAAAGAATGGGTGAAAAAAGTTCTGTGGTTGCTGGTATATATATCACATGGTCAGAGTGCTCAACTATCTTGGAATTGCCTTCTGTGGCAATGCTTATTACTATGCCGCCGCGCGCCTTTATCTCTTCTATGTTTGATGCCATCTTATCGTATATGGCTGAATCGCTTGCAATACATACAACGGGCATAGCCTTATCTATCAGGGCGATAGGGCCGTGCTTCATCTCTCCCGCGCCATAGCCCTCTGCGTGAACGTATGAGATCTCTTTAAGTTTTAGCGCGCCCTCAAGCGCGTTTGGAAAATTTAAGTTTCTTCCAAGATAGAGAAAGCAGGACTTGTTATGATGGCGCCTGCTGATACTTGCCACAACCTTGCTGTTTTTTAATATCTTCGCGCACGCCTCTGGAAGCTTCTTCATATCAGACAATAGCGCTTTTACCTTTTGCCTGGTTAAGCTCTTCTTTAAAGCGCCCAGATATATCGCGAAAAGATAGAGAACGCATAGCTGGGCGGTATATGCCTTGGTTGAGGCAACCCCTATCTCAGGGCCCGCGTGCGTATATATAACACCATCAGACTCTCTTGTAATGGTTGAGCCTAAAACATTAACAATAGACAATACCTTCGCGCCGAGCCTTCTTGCCTCTCTTATGCTTGCTATCGTATCTGCTGTCTCACCTGACTGGCTTATCGCTATCACGAGCGTATCCTTATCTAAGACAGGTTTCCTGTATCTGAACTCGCTTGATACATCGACCTCTGTGCCAATCCTGACAAGGCTCTCTAGCACATATTTGGCGGTCAGCCCGGCATGGTAGGCGGTACCGCAAGCTATGATAGTTATCCTCTTTGTTCTTTCAAAAATCTTCTCATCTATCTTGAGTTCTTCAAAAAATATAGCGTCTGCCTTTGCGCAAACTCGATGATTGAGAATGCCCTCTATAACAGATGGCTGCTCATAGATCTCCTTTAGCATAAAGTGGGGATAGCCCTTCTTCTGCGCCTGAGAGATATCCCACGCTACTTTTACAACCTCCCTGTTTATCTTTTTTCCATCAAAATTTGTAATCTTTACATTATCCGCGGTAAGCACAACCATCTCATTATCTTCTATATAAATTACATTCTTTGTGTATTTTAAGATAGCGGGGATATCACTTGCTATAAAATTCTCATTCTTGCCCACGCCTATAACAAGTGGGCTGCCTACTCGCGCGGCGATTAACTTGTTCGGATAGTGGCTTGAGATAACTCCAAGAGCAAAGCTTCCTTTGAGCTGCTTAAGCGCTGCGCGCACGGCAGATTCTATATCGTCTTTGTAAAATTTTTCTATAAGGTGGGCTATTATCTCTGTATCTGTTTCGGATTTAAAGCGATGGCCTTCTTTAACAAGCTTGTCTCGTAGCTGTTCGTAGTTCTCTACAATACCATTATGAACAATGGCAATCTTATGATCACAGCTTGTGTGGGGGTGAGAGTTGTGCTGGCTTGGCACGCCATGGGTTGCCCATCGCGTGTGGGATATACCGACTGTACCACTAAGACCTTTTTTCTTTAGGAACTTTTCAAGAACAGCGATCTTGCCCTTTTGCTTTCTTACAGAGACCTTGGCCTTTGAAACAATAGCGATGCCCGCTGAATCATAACCACGGTACTCAAGCTTCTTAAGCCCCTCTAGCAGTATCGGCTGAGCCTGCTTATCTCCTATATATCCGACTATTCCACACATAGTGTTATTAATATATCAGAGTTATTGATTGTCTGCAAGATAAAATTATTTAACCGTTGTTAAGCGCCCTGTTCTATCGAGGCAGACAAACTCTGGCCCTGTCTTAATAGCAAAGATTCTGGTATCGCTACAGGTACGGTAATAATGCCCGCAGCCTGCTCAAGCTCTTCGCGCTCTCTTTCTAGCGGCTTAGAGACCGCGTTCCTATATCCATCGCTCGTATATATTTTATCCCTATATATTTTATCAACAGCGTCTTGAGCGCGCTCATCTATTTTTTCATCTATCCGGTCTTTAAACACCTCGTCAAGTGTGGCATCGCTCACAAAGCTTCTAAAATTATCGAGCTGGGGCATAAGTTCTGGTAGAACGCTTATATATACAGTTAAACGTGGAAATCTCTTCTTTAAATAAAGCGCAAACAGAAGGAACTTCTCCCTGCCAGCAATTCCTCCGCAAAATCCAAGTGATTTTGGCATATCAGGATTCTCTGCATTCCACGTATCGAGCTTTTGGGCAAGGTCAATATATATCTGGAGCAACTCGGGATGGAGATCAAAAAACATCTTTCTAGAGGCGCTGCTATTTCTGCTGATTCGCCTAATCTTTAAATGTGAGAGCATGGCCTCTGTGTGATCGTTATTCCCAACACTAAACGCGCGGTTGTCAGGATTGGCGATAAGCTCATCTAGCGCATCTGTTGCTTCCACTGTCTCTATCATTGGGCCAAACAGCACGTTCTGTTGCAAAATATCAAGAAGGCTTTGCCGTGCTTGCAACTCTTCTGATCTCTGTTCAGCCTCAATATAATAAACTGCTATTGAAACGGCGTTTTGCAAAACATCTTTAAGGAAATATTCCATATCCCTATTATTCTTTACCATGGGTATAATAATCGTAGGCACAAAATAAAACTGACTTCCATCTGCCCGAAGTTTATATAAAGCTGCTAATAGCGCCGCCACCTGTACCTCGATGATCTCCCTGCCTCTTTCGGTGCGATAAAAATTAAATCTGGCTTCCCTCTGGCCCAACGGCATACTTTCTAAAAGATGTTCGGCTTTGCCATCACCAACATCAAGTGTGCGCATAGTCAGTGGCCCGGGTTTGCGCTTAAACAACTTAAACCACTCTAACATCTCGTCTCTATATTGATAAAAAAACATCTCTCTGTGTACAGCGTGCATAGCGCCACCATCACCATTCACTACATCTGCCGCATAGCCCGCGGTCGCTGAATCGTGGTGATCAAGAGTAAGCTCTGTGCGAAATAGCCCTATACTGTCTCCGCCTACTCTGAGTACCTCAGAGACATCAGTCGCGCCTGAAGCATTACCATATATCTCAACTTCTACCCCCTCTGATCGAGACTCGCCACCAGCATACCTAGATTGGCACCATTTCGCATATTTCTCTTGGCGCTTATCCGATATCTGAAAATCAAATAATGTAAAGGGGGTGGGGCGAATGACCGTGTAGCTTTTTCCGCTCTCAGCCTTTGTTTCAACAAGTACGTCATCCCCTGGTTCGACTATGTTTACAACAGGTTCAACACCATCATCTAAGACAATAACTGCTATACCAAGGGCCCGCGCTACTTCTGTCGAGTGAGACGAAAGCGCCCCCTCTCTAGACACAATCGCCTTTATGTCATAGCGGTCATTCAATCTGTATAACACCGGAGAAACGATCTCTTTGTCGGTAAACAAAATAAGGGGCTCCTGTTCTGCGTTGGTTATACACTGCACAGCTTCAACTTCTCTTAGGTGAGCTATTAGGTCATCTAGAAATCCTAGCACTTCGTTAACCCCTGCGACTATCTTGGCCCGGCCTTTTCTCCCAACGCTATCTGCGTCATCTGGGGGCTTACTAGCCATTTGCGCATCCATAATAGCAGACATAGAAAGATAGCATTTCTTATAAACAAGGGCGTAAGGCGAGATATTAGAGTCTACGAGTTCTTGCGCGCTTCCAACCGCCTTAAACGCATCACGCAACATAAAAATATAGCTTCTATACATATCCGCTGCGGCGCTCAGCTCATGCCGCTCGTTCGTGTCATCAGCTATTTGAGCTTCTAGCTCTTCTATGTCTTGCTCCAGATTCTTTCGCCGCCTCGCGTTAGCTTCTGTTGATCTAATCTTACCAAGGGTAGCCCTGCGTCCCTCTAGCGCAGCTTTGTTGCCATCAATTATCTCTTGTAGCTCTTTTATGCTGTCGGTTTTTTCCATAATTCTTTTGTTGTATTCTTTAAGCCTACTGTCAACAAGAGAAAAAAACCTACCCCACGCGGAAAGGGCTCGCTCTTTAAGATCCTGCTCTTCTTCAGAGGTAAGGCGCTCTGGATCCTTAACATCAACAAGAACCGCTTCAAACTCATTAGTAAATGTGCCCAGCTTGCTTTTGATTAATTTGAGCGCCTCAGTTTCTACTAGATCTCGCGCGCTCTGAAGCCTTCTTGTAACTTCCATATCCAGCTGGGTAACACTATCTTGAATAAAAACGCTGCTGTTACCAGCCTCTTCAGCCCTACTATCAAGAAAGCTAGTTACTTTTTGAACGCACTCCTGCAACAATGGTATAGCCCTACTGGTGTATTCGTTTGAATCTAAGGCAATATTCGCAATTACATCCGCCGCAAATCTTCTAAGCTTACCTTTTTCTGTGGGGATATCCTCTTTTCTAACTCCCCTTACAAGGTCATGCGCTGAAAATGAAGAGATAAGCGCTGCCTTGCCGTGAGCAAGCTTAACAGGCAAGCTCCCATCTCCAAAATATCGCGCCTCACCTTCAGTGCTGCCCGCTGATGAAGTCTTGTTTTTTGAGCCACCGATAGCCTCTAACCCTACCGCCCTTCCTGTAGCAGATGCCTGCGGACGCAGATGTATCTCTGCTAAGGCCCAAGCAGGAGATAGTATAAAACTCGCAACTAAACCAAGCTTAATAATAGCGCCTACGTATTTCATTCTATGCATCTTCATTTTTTTCATTATCTTTTTAAAGAAGATGTGGGGCGAACCATAAAAATGACCCGCCCCACATGTAAACGGGCTCCCACCTGGCGTAAAAGGCCCGTCTTCTTTATTACTCTTCTCTGCCTGATTTATATTTAAGTATATATCGGTACAGCTCTGGGTCTGTCTGCTCTGTTGTGTGGGGGGCAACAACTATATACGATAAACCACACTCTTTAAGCTTCTGTTTTAATGTCGGTGTATGAAAACCGCCGGCTATAAGCACCGCGATCTTTTGGTCTTTCTCGTTCATAAGTTTAATTGCGTTCTGAACAAACGTATCATCCCGTTCGTTTGCTATGTCGTAGAATTTAACTAAGGTAGCAAGGTTCTTGTCAGCCGTATTAGCCGGGCGAAGGCCGGATGCATGCACATTGTGGCTAGCAGCCTGTTTACTAATAAACGAGAGCCAGTTTGAGGTAATAAAATCGTTTCTGTGTTCTTTGTAATATTTAAAATCTCTGGGCACAAGCTTTAGGTTTAAGAAGTTATCCAGTATTCTAATATTTGTTGATATCTCATTAAGCCTTCTCTGTTTTGAGCCTGAGACAATCTTCTCTTTTACAGTGTCTACAATATCTTCAGCTTCCTCAAACAATGTAGTTGTGTCAATGTTCTCATGAGACTGAATATACTTTACGTATTTTTTTAGATTTGGATACCTATCAAGATTTTCCCCCGCTTCCTCCGCCTCCTTAATAAGGTATGTGTGATATTCGGAAGGGGTCATCTTGCTTAACCTAAATTCAAGCGACTTTGTAACTAAGGCTGTTAGCTTTTGCTTTGAAAGCTTCTTAGAGAGCTTGTCGATTAAATTGCCGCGCTCTTTTTCAACAACTGGAAAATCTATATGCTTCTCTGACTCAGTTACCCGTATAAAGCTATTAAAGTTGGGGTAACCAGATATATCTATCTTTATCTTTCTTGATAAAGAGCTGAGGTGGCTGTAATAATCAGCAAGGCTTGTCTTCTCATCATCATAATCCCTCTGCGCCTTCTCTAGTTTAAGCAACTGCTTGGGATAGATCTTCTCTTTAAGCCTCTTAACTGTGGCGTGGATCTTCTGAAGCTCTTTGCCTGCTTTAACCCGAAACTGCTCTATCTCAAAAAACGCGTCCAGGTTCATCTTGTAGAGTTCTTCACGCTCGAGCCCCTCAAGCAGAATATCGTAGTCTGACACTATATCAAGATACTCTTCTCCAGATATCTTGCCCTCTTTAAGATACTGCTCCGCAACCTCAATGCGTCGTTCTTTATCAGCGTGCGTTCTAAGGTAGGTAAGATTGACATTGCCCCATCCGCCCTCAACCATAATAAGCTTAAGATCGTTCTCCTGAACCATTGCCTCAAGTATGCGGCTTAGGTTCTTTTGCGCTTCATAGTTTGTGTGTATGTCTTGAATATGAATTACAGTCTTGGCCCCTTCTTCTCTGGCTGAATAGCCCTCAACAACGTGCCCCGCGCCCTCAGGTACTTTAATGTCGATAGGAAGCGCTGCCCTGCTGCCAAGGGTGTCTGTCTTAGCTGGCGCTATTGTAGGTAGGTCTGTTTCGCTTTTTGTGGAACCGGAAAAGAAATTCTTTAGGGGTGTGGCCGCAAAGATGCCAACTGCAGCTATTATAGATATGCTTACAACAATAATTACAGAGCGCTTTAGCCAGGCGTTCATACAATAACCTCCGTTTTCTATACTTTTTTTTAACTTTTCTTAATGTAGTATAAAGTTTACCACACTACCACTCAAATGTCAAGCGGAATACAAAAATTTATTCAGATTTTCTTCCCTCTTCCCTAATTTAGCATGTGCGCATTTTAACCTATATATACTACAACATAGTAATCTCATTATTATTCCCTATTATCATAAGCTGTGGTTACATTGTTCGTTGGCTCAATAAAAAAGACGGTCTTTGGTAGATCCAGAGACCGTCTTGGTTAATTCATTAAAGAGATCCTTCATCACCTTCAGCCTTTGGCAATAGGTGATCCTCAGGACGAGGGGCCTACACAACAAAAGCTCCCCGCCCCCCCCTCAATTAATCGGGTTTTTCTTTGGGTGTGTGTTTGGCAAGGTTAAGCAGGGTCTTTATGTTATGCAAAAGCACCGGCAATTCTACTGGTTTAGTTAAATAGAGATCGCACTCATCGTCATAGGCCTTTTTAGCGCTATCAAACTCGCCAAAGGCCGTAAGCATTATAAATGGGAACCATCTATCTTTACCTTCTTTGATAGCCCTCAAAACCTCATGCCCATCTTTCTTTGGCATGCGCATATCACATATAATAAGGTCTGGCTTCTCGTTCTTTGCCCTAGCTATGCCCTCATCGCCATCATTGGCAGCGACAACAATATATCCTTCTGACTCAAGCGCAGTCTTAAGTGAGTCAACAAAGACTTTCTCATCATCTATAATTAGTATTTTTTGTGCCATCTTAATTTTTCATCAATTCTTCTTGGTGCCGGTGCAAAAAAAGTGGCTTACCATCCGTAGCCCTCCTACGCTTATGTGTTGCAGCTTCATAGTAGCAAGCTTCGGGGGATAAACCTTCTTCTCTGAACTTCTTACATTTCGAGACATAGGATGATTTACCATCCGAAGTCTGCGTCTATGGTCGCACCCAATATAGACGCAGGATGGCGACCCCAGGGGGTCTCCTTCAATTCTGATAGATTATCTCTTCTGTCAATTTGCACTTCTTATCCTCCGACATTATACCAGATAACGGCCTTGAGTAAAGTGTTATTTTTGCCTGTTTAGTCTTTGGATCCATAACAACACCTTTAACAAAAAGCCTGATAAATTCCTTCTTTCTCTCTGCCTTGCCATGGTTTATTGTGTCCTTGAAATCATCCAAATAAGACAGCATCTTCTCCGCTATCTTGTCACAATTGCCTCTGCTAGCCTTTGCTAAAAGCCTGCTCTTCTCCTGATATAGCTGCTCCCTCTGAAAAACATACTTGTTAATAATATTTACTGTATTATCCAGTTCGAGGCCTTTCTCAAGAGCCTTTTTCCAGTTTTCGATCTTTAAGGATAGCTCTTTAACCTCCTTATCGAGCTCATGCAGCCTGTTGCCTGTGCTGCTTTCGGTAATTTTGACTACCCTTAACAACTCTTCTCGTAATTCTGCTCTCCACCCAGGGTTGTCTATTTTGCTGTGGATGTACTCTATAACAAAATTCTCAATCTCCTCAGCGCTCACTTCCCACCTGGTGCAGACACTGTTGCCGTACATGTTATAGCCCCCGCAGCGATATATCCTGCTTATTATATATTTCCTGTGATAGCGGCTGCCATGAAAATTGGTTCCGCAGTTTGCGCACTTTATTAACCCTGATAGGATATAATCACTTGCCGGCCTATTTCCTTTA
>JBHPDT010000063.1:0-11685 GCA_042577545.1 Candidatus Omnitrophota bacterium
TTATGAGGATCTAGTGATTTAATAAACTCCGCAGCCTCATTAACAAATTTATAATAGGCCTCGGGGTTTACCTTTGAGTTGTTGGCAACGCCATAGTTATTCTCATTGCCAAGAACCCACAAAAGAACATATGGCTCATCCTTATACTCCTTGACCATAGTTCTTATGCTCTCTAACATATTCTTCCTCTGACCAGGATCGGTGTAGTCTGTACCTTTATACCAAGTTGCCCCTGAACCGATCGCATACGCTCCGATAAAATCACCCATCATAGACATTATGCCATAGTTCTCATAAAGATCTCTGAGCAAGGCCTTGTTAGACGCGTGATGATATATCCTTATGGTGTTAGCGCCCATATTCCATAATAGATTAAAATCTCCAACCGGACCTTCGTTGGAATCCTGAAGATTGTTTCTGTTCTCATCTATCCAGGTATCATACGGGCCGTCAATCTTTTGATTTCTATTATAATCGGCCTGCATCCAGTCCTCAAGTGTACCCTTATCAGGGCTTTGACCTATCTTGCTAGGCTGGTATGCTACTCCTTTTATGATATATGGTTGACCATCAACCAATAATTGCCAGCTCTTGTCCTCATACTGAATAAGTCTTATGTGATCATCACCGCTGGACTTAATAACCTTCTGTCTGCCTACGTTTCTCTTCTTCTCCTTAAGATCTCTTGGTTTACAGCGGATAAGCCTGCCTGGATTTACAATATAGATATCATTTCGGACATTATCATCATAACCGCCCTTTATCAGAATAGAAGCGTCTATAAGCTTCCAGCCCAACTCAGGGTTATTCTTGCAGAGATAGTTTATTCTATCAATTGCAACCTGCGAAACAGGCCATGGCGTATGCCAATATGTCCAACCAACTGTCTTTGGAAAATGAATAACAAGAGAGTAGTAAGCCTTAATCGCATGCCTGATATGCCCTGACTTCTCAAGCGCAAAGGCGGTGTAGAACAACTTGACACCTCTCTCCTCAGGCGCTGTCGCCCATTTATAAAAATTTGCCTGATAATTTGTGCTGCTAATAAATTCCCACGGGGTGCCCTTCAGCTTCCCGTCTTTCCTAAATCTCTTATATTCTGGATCCTTTTGGACTAATGACGCGTTAGGATAGATGCCCTCACCCGCGGCCTTTGATAATCCAGCCTGATCTTTTATTACATATTTGTAGTCAGCAGTGCCGGCTCCTTGGAATTCACCATACTTTTTGTAATTTATTATATCTTCAGTTCCCTTGTTGTGAAGAGCAAATGATGGATTCTCTTGAAAATTAGTCGCTTTGCCGCAACCGGCTAGAACAACTAGTAATAGCAACGTCCAGGGGACAGGGTTCAGGGTACAGGGTACAATTTTTTTCACGCAATACGCAATACGCACGACGCACGACGCAAGCGCTCTATTTATCCTCATAATATCCTTCATCGATCTTAACTATCTCATCTTTGGAGATCTCAGCAGGTTTCCACCACCATCCACGAGGATCCCAATACTGAGCAAATGAAAAATCGTTTACTACTTTCCTGTAAGCGGCTTTTGATTTAGCCCAGCTCTTATTATATTTATAAAACTCTCCCCGCATAAAATAACATGCCGCGATATCATTGAGATACTGGTATTTCTCCTCTGAGCCTGATTGGGCAAAATCTTTCAGGGAGGATTGCTGAGCCTTTGCCTCTTTCTCATATAACTCTATGGATCTTGATGTATAAGCTATTACCCCGCCTTCATCCTTATTATTAAGAGCCTCCCACGCCTTTGCCACAAGAGCCAAAGATGATTCATTACTAAAATCATATTCCTTAGTCTCTCGTCGGCCGACATCTACTCCCTTTTGCGTAGTAGGTTTTTGAGTAGGGCCTACGCCTTTTGAGGTTCCTGGGGCTGATGCAACCCTGTCTTTGAAATACTCCTTAGCCCCCTGTGGCATCTCCATCGCATACGCAGATGATATAATAGACAGGGTAATTGTTAAACATGTTATGCGAAAACCGTAAACCGCCCGCCGAAGGCGGGTCCGCCTCTGGCGGAATAACCGAAAACCGAATTTCATCATCCCTTCACCGCCCCCGCTGTTATACCAGCGATAACCTGCTTCTGTAGAATCAGGTATACTACGATTATCGGAAGAACAGCAATAGTTATCCCTGACATAAGAAGAGGATACTCCGTTATATGAGCACCCTGAAATACCATAAGCGCCCTGGTAAGAGGCATAAGATTTTTGCCGGTTAATATTAACATAGCCAGCAGATACTCATTCCAAACATACAATGTATTCAATATTACAATGACCGCTATCGCGGGCCTTATCAAAGGAAGCGCGATATGCCAGTAGACGCCCAACTTGGTACAGCCATCTATTCTCGCGGAATCCTCAAGATCAGTGGGTATCTTATCAAAAAATGTCTTGAGCATATAGATTCCCAGAGAAAGCCCTTGATTGATCAAAGGCAGTATATAACCTGTCCTTATTATCATGTTGTCTAAGAATGGAAATCCTGTATTAGGGTTTAAGAATCCGAGGTTGTTTAACAATACGTACAGCGCGACAAAACTTCCGGGTATGGGAATCATCATGGCCGCCAGAAAAACAAAGAATATGACATTCTTGCCCGGCATCTTTAAGCGTGATATACCGTATCCCGCTAATGAGGCGATAAATACGATACCTATAACTACGACAACTGTATAGAGTAAGCTATTAAAAAAATATTGCCCAAAACCGCCTTCTGTCCAGGCGATATAAAAGTTCTCCCAGTGAGGGTTCTTTGGAAAAAGACTCATATCAGAAAATACCGTGGTTTGAGTCTTTAGGCTTGATGCGAACATCCACATCAGAGGCAATATACAACTAACAGATATAGCTATTAGGAATGTATGAGCTACCACATTGCTAAATATATTTTTTATCTTATAATAGAGCGGTTCTTGCATCTTTTAACCCTTGTTCAAAAGTTCGGTGTTCGGTTTACGGTGTACGGTGTACGCTTAGTGTTTTTTCGAAAACCGGTAACCGTGCACCGATAACCGGGCTATTCTTGTTTCACGAGTTTCGCGGCCTGGATCTGCGCGAATGAGACAATAAGCAATATTATACCAAAGACAACACCAAGAGCGCAGGCATATCCAAATTGCGAAGAACTGCACATATAATACAAGATTCTGGTAATCGGTACTTCAGTATGCCAGCCAGGCCCTCCTTTGGTAGTTGAGACAACCAGTTCGAATATCTGCATTGTATGAAGTATGGTCAATATAGTAACAAGCACAAATACAGGTACCATAAGAGGGGCGGTAACCTTCGTAAACGTATCCCAAGAGCCTGCGCCATCTACCCTGGCAGCCTCATATAGCTGTCTTGGTATAGACTGAAGTCCTGCAAGGAGTATAATAAACCCCCAGCCAAAACCTTTCCACATGTGCGCAATACCAACACATGTTAATGCTGTCTTCGCATCCCCCAACCAAGCGCGCGCGAGATGCCCAAAGCCTATGGTTGAAAGCCAATGATTTAGCAACCCGTAGTTTCCATCATATATCCACTGCCATATAAGACCGACCACAATACCTGAAAGTAAGGGGGGTATAAAGAATATAACCCGATAGGTATTGGCTCCGCGTATCGCCTTATCGCAAGCAAGCGCTAACATGAGCGCGAGACCATTCTGGAATATTAATGTTAAAAGTGTGATATATAAGGCATGCCACATAGACTGCCACCATTGAGGATTGGCGGTAAATATGTCTATAAAGTGGGCAAATCCTATAAACTCTTTGGTAGGGGATATCCCATTCCATTTATGTAAAGATAGGACGAAGACATTTAAGAAAGGATAGAGATGGAATATAAAGAATAAGGCTACGGCAGGTAACACAAAGATGTAATTACCTAATATATCTTTTATAGGGGTCTTTTGCATGTGTTAGTTCTAAGATCTAAGTTATAAGTAAATGAGGCCACAACTTAGTGAACACAGTAAAGCTAAGTTGTCCGGCCGAATTTATCCCGAGCCATGACCAGAACGTAGTTCGGTCCATGGCGAAGGGATCTCAAACAGTTCTAAATTCTAATTTCTATTCTTCCGCAACTCTCTGACCTTAATTGCCTGGACCTGTACCGCAACCTCTTCGGGGGTCTTCTCACCAATAATAATAGACTGAATACCTTTATCGCGCGCCTCAATAACCTTTGGCAACTCCGATACAGGCAAGCTGTTAGGATGTGTTGTGCGATCCATATCATCGGCAAATTCCAAGAGAACCTTGGATATAGCAGAGAGGCTCTCCTTGTTTGATGGAAGATTTTTTGTCTTCTTCGCAAGATAGACCTGCTGCTCTTTAGCTGTAAGCCATTTCAAAAATTCTATAGTCTCTTCTTGATTCTTAGTCTTAGCATTAACCATAAAACTGGATCCTGCTCCACCCCATATCATAACAGGGTTTTTGTCACTGACAGCCGGCGGAAGCAGAACTCCATAGTTTAGGTCGGGATTCATTCCATTGTATACATTAACGCACCATGAACCATTAAACGCAAGAGCGGCTCTCTGGTTGGCGAACATCTGCTCCGCGTGTTTATTGACCATAGTAACAACACCCTGCGCCAGAAGGTTATTCTCCTTCATCTCTTTAAAGAGAGTAAATACTCTTATCCAATCAGGATCTGTATATGCTACATCACCCTTTATGGTATCTATAAACTTCTTCTCACCCATTATATTATAGGCATAGTTAGACATAAAACAATCTATCATCCATACCTCACCCCAGCCACTCACTAAACCCTGTATACCAGCAACCTTAAGATTCTTACCCGCTTCTAAAAAATCCTCCCAGCTCCGCGGAGGATTATCAGGATCAAGACCCGCTTTCTTAAATAGGTCTTTATTGTAGAGCATCTGTATATTCATAACATCAAGAGGAACGCCGTATATACCGGGCTCAACCTTAAGATCGTTTCCAGGTAGAAACTCATTTGTAGAGAGCGGCCTCTTAAAAAAAGTATTTCTCCATTTGCCGTCTTCGGCATCCATATAGGATGTTAGATTAAGCACATGGCCGGCATCGATAAACGAAGCAATATCCCGCTGCTCAGCAAGTATTCCGTATATATCTGGTAGTCTATTAGTCTGAGCTGCTCCTCTTACCTTCCGAGAATAGGCATTCGAAGGAGCATACAATTCAAACTTTACATCTACGCCCTTGGCTTCTTTATATTTTTCCGCGAGCTTATTAAACGCGTCTTCCCTATCTGTCATCCAGTGCCATACAACAACCTTATTGTATTTAGATACACCAGAAAGATCCTTAGGGGCACAACCAAAACTGACAAAGATCAAAACAGCCATCACCAGTAAAAAAACTCTTCTCATTTTATTCTTTCGTATTGCGTATATCGTATTGAGTATTGCGTGTCGTGTAATACAAGTAAAAAGCATGCGGAACTAGCCTGATAACGCAATACGCACTACGCATCACGCAATACGCAGACTAACGCCAATCACAAGCCTCGGCCTTATCCTGCTCTTGCCAGATCTTCTGTAGAGCGTAGTAAGATTTCTTAGGAATTCTCTTGTTTAAACCATTCTCCTTCACGTCACTTAAGGATATGATCCCCCACCACTCCTCATTCATGTTGAGGCTATCGGTTGCCTGTATATCATAGTAGTAAGAACCATTAGACCAACCGGCCTCGGCATTATGCGTTAACCATCCACTTGGCTTATCCTGCTGAAACTTCCACCATTCATCGTTCCATTCGAATACACAGCCGCCTAGTGAATTACCTTCGCCTTTTCCAGCATAGGTATTATATTCCACCTCACACCAGAGCGTCTTAAGAAAGAAGGCCTGATTACCTTCATCAGGTTCTTTGGAGGCTGCGTTATATGAGTCGCAGCCGAATTCTATCATAATAGCTGGTTTACCATATTTTGTCTTAAGCTGTCTAAAGAGATTGCCAAAAGATTTTCCTCTGTATATGATAATACCAACAAAATCAAAATCAGGACAATACTCCTTGGCAACCTCTATACTTCCAAGCTCGCCGTTTCCGAACCCAACAGGCGTTCCAGGATCGACCTTCTTAACGATCTGAGCAAGCTCGTTTAAGAAGGTATAATATATCTTTGCCTTAGCCAGTTTTCTGTCATAAGAACTCTTTATCGCGTCAAGCTCAGGAGTAGACCACGGATTTATCTTGCCATCAAAAGAGTAGTTAGCCTCATTGCCAAGAACCCACGCAACAACACCGGGTTCATTCTTATAAGTCTTTACCATCTGATAAACTTCTCTCTTTATGCGGTGCTGAAACTCTGGATCCGCGTAGTTGGCATGCGGATACTCCCAGAACCCGAGACCATGACCCATAATAGAACGTATACCAAAATCCTTATAAAGATCTGATATGACCTTCTTTACCTGTTTAGGCTTTCCACCAGGCTCATAAAATCTTACTGTGTTGATACCCGCCTCTTGCATAAGTTTTCCATCTACCATCCAGGGCTTATTAGCATCTCCCCACCAGTTGTAGAGGTGACCTTCTCCGGTTGGCACAGGACTATAGCATACACCCCGCACTATAAACGGTTCACCATCAGCGAGAATAAGATGATCGCCCTTTGAGTTAAGGTGTATTGTTGTGCCCGGTTCTTTTGAAAACCTGCTCAGTAGATATCCACCTACGCCAACCAGGCCTATAAGAACCGCAACTAGTATTAATATAACAATATTTCTATTCATCATCTTCTTCTTCATAATTAGTACCGCCTCATATTGATAAGATTTTGGATATATCCTCTAAGATTAAACAAGGCTATTGGCTTAGCCTTGTTTAATTAAGGCCTCGGACTGTTTTTTCGAGTAAAAAAGGCCCTATCCTGATCCCTGCCTGCCGGCAGGCAGGCGCCGTAGAGGGAGAAGGATCTTTTTTTATCCGGTCTGATGTTAAAAATTTTTCTATTCGAACTTTATATCATCAAGATAGATTATAAATCCATCAGGATTATCATCACCATTGGCTGATAAGCAGAAACCGCCTATAATATGACTAAGATCCTTACCTTCTAAATCTATCTCAAATTGCTTCCACTCAACCGTTAGCATAGCAGGACCGATACCAGCTGAATCAGAGTCTGAGAACTCACCTGTAAGGCCGCCCATCTTGAATTCTGATACGATCTCACCGCCTTTTTCACCGCGAACCCAGAAGCTCAGCTTCTTGGCTCCTGTAAGATCAAAGCCGGCCTTCTTAGAGCCCCAGTTATTTGCTGGATTCTGCCAGTATATGCCGATCCATCCGGCGCCCTGTGACCTGCGGGGCAGATATTCGATCTTTAAACATGTTGTTCCGCTATGGGGATTCTCCATATGGCGGTCGGTAAGCTTTATATCTCCGAAATCACCCATCCATCCTGCAGGAATATAATGATTATCCGGAGAAGCCTTATCCGTATATATGTTGAATGTCTTAAACGCTTTACTAGCTGCTGGAAGGTCCTGTTCCAGCTCCTCAATAACTACATCTTCCTGTTTCTGGGCGCAACCGTTCATATATAGCGCACTTGCTGAAACAGCAAATACAGCTACGATACCAAAAATTAACCCTTTCTTCATAACATATCCTCCTTTTAATGAGCGCATTACTTATGTCTAGCTTTGCTTGACATAAGTAATAAGCGCGAATTAACCCTGAGCAAGGCCAGCGTAGCTGGCCGCGTCGAAGGGTAACCCCGAGCGGCCCTTGTTTTAATTTGTACCGCGAGGGATCTAAAATAAGTGTTAATTAGTCTAACAAAATACCCTTATTCCGTCAAGCGAAAACCTTAAAAAACACTTAATTCTTCGTACCACAACAATTCCCTCAATCTTTGGGGGTATGACAGCCCCGCGGCATATAAATACACCCCGGGACTGCCTTAATTATCTCCCCCTGGCGAAGCTCTATATCAGGGTCAATCCTCTACATATAGTTTACATAAGTCAGGTCCGACCCTGAATTATTATGCAGCTATCAGGGTATATAACGCAACACGCTGAAGCTTTTCAAGTCTCTCTTTGTCATACTTCTTAGGTGTAGGTAACTCAATAGTAAGTACGCCATGGTCAAGATAGTTTTGAATAATATCATCCACTAGTACCCGCTTGGTAATCTGCCTGGAGAGATCTTTCAATGCCTCAACCAAACCGGTCTGTTCTGTCGGGTTCTTCAGCACCAGTAACCCCTTAGCCATAACAGCCATCGGTATCGCGGGTATATAGCTATCCTTCATATCCGCCGCTTGATTAAACAAGAGATACTTAGCATTTGGGTACTCCTGGAGTGGTTGTGGTGATATAATTATAAGCTCACTACCTTCTGCGAGATCAGCGTCTTTATCAAAATCAGATTTGAGCCTTATGGTTATGCCAAGGAGATCTTCGAGCGCCTGCAGAGCGGGGAGACCCTTCTTCAGGAAAGCGATACTCGCTTTCTGCTGTTCCGAAAGATCTTCATCATTAAACATCACAGTTGCATTTACATCTATATTTTTTGTAGCGTTGGCTAACTTAACCGCTTCTTCAGTCTCCGCTAATAGTTCTTCCACATCATCATATTTAATCACAGAATCTTCTTCCCTAGCGTGCCTAAGCCCCGCCTCAAGAAGGCCGATCATATGCTCTTGTAGGCCGGCAACCGGAGTCTGCAAGAACTCATCTAGCACAACCCCTATCGCGTCTACATCCCCAGCTGACGAGGGTTTGGGAGTTATATTGCCAATATAATCTCTAATAAAACCAAGAGATTCTCTATAATCTTTTGCGAATGACTTTATACCGACCCTTAGTTGCTCTCTCGTAACCGCATTGATATCGATACCATGTTTACCCATAGTTTTCATTACAGCATCGGCCTCCTCGGCATCCATCGCATACCTGGAATCAGGCTGGGTAGGGTCGTCTGAGGCAATTACGTGATCAAGCGTCTGCTGGGGAACTGTATTAACAGTATCTCGAAAAGGCAGAGTACTTACATAAATCAATACCGGATATGGGGTGCCATCTATATCTACTTCATCATCCTTCTTCTGCGTAGAGGCCCATAACGGCCTTTGGATATTGGCGCCTGCCTTCTGGAGCTGTTGAAATCTATCAGAATTAAATAAATCTTTGAAAACCTCATAGGCAACAATTGAATTCGCGATAGCGGCCTTACCGAGCAGCCCGGATAGAATCTCTGCGCCTTGTGTGTCTCCTCTTCTTTTTAGCCTATCTATAGTCTTTCTTATCCTCTCATCACAGGCGCCGGGCTTACAATTTACCCTGCTAACAAAGAAGCTCGCCACAGAATGTATGGAACCTAAGGAGCTGCCATCAGCCACTCTTCTCTCTAAGCCCCGAAGGTATGCCTCTGCCGCCTGCTTGTACATATCCACCGAGAAAAGCAATGTCACGTTAACGTTTATGCCAAGATAGGTAAGTTCCTCAATGGCCCTTATCCCAGCCCTTGTGGCAGGAACCTTTACCATGACATTTGGCATTTCTATTGTATTTACCAAACGGACAGCCTCATCTATAGTCTTTCTTGAGGCATGGGCATAATCGGGATTTACCTCTATTGAGACAAAACCGTCTTTTCCCCCTGTCTCATCATAGACAGGCCTCCATTTTTCGGCCATGCCCCTTATGTATTCTATGCATATACTATCATATATCTGCTCGGGGGTTTTGTCTTCAGAGATACCTTGAGTTATCTGATCATCAAACATGCCATCCTTTATGGCATTGTTAATAATGGTTAAATTGGTAGTCTGGCCTGTAACACCTTTGGCCCTGTACGCGCCAAATTCCTCTTCGCTAAGCGCTCCATCAAACCAGATACTCTGGCCGGCTTCTCTTAGTTTCTCTATCCCTTTTCCTGTGAGCCGATCAGGAGACGATTTCCCAGCTGATGAGGGCTTGCCTGCCTTAGCTGCCACAAATTGCTCAAACATTGCTCGAGTGCTTCCTCCAGCAGGTTGCCGGGAGATCAACCTGCTAACAGCTTCTTCGGATTCCTTTTCATCTACCAGGGTGGCTATAATATAAAAATGTCCCATCTTTAGTGTCTCTTTGGATAAAAATTCTCCATACTCTATCTGGGCCTGTATATGATCGAGGCAGCGCACAAGCAACAGACGGGATGGGCCATATTGTTTAATCATCATAAGCCAGGCCTGATTACCTCTACTATCTGCATCAGTAAGACGAGCTTGCGAATTTACTAGGACATATCTATAACTAAGACCATGGGAAGTGTTTCCTTCAAGATAAGGCTGCTTTCCATCAAGCATCCTTTCAACATACATATGAAGATCTCTATCTGTCAAAGGCTGAGTAAGATATGATATGCGTCTGGGTGTTACAAATAGAGGGTCTTCTTCTGTAACAAACTCATAATCTCCTATTGTAATTGTGGCAGTCCCAGCTGATGAGGCCTTGGCAGCTGCATCTGCGGCATACTGTTTTTCCAGCGCGGTGACATAGGCGTATCGTGAGTTTTGCGGTGGTACTACTCTCTTTAAGAGCTCTATCAACATCTCAGGATGATTCATGCTATCTATCTTCTTAACCACATAACCTGAGTGTTCATGGATAAGAACAAAAGGAGTAAGCCTTACTGTATCGCTACTCTTTACAGTGTTATGAGCAAGCAGAATACGCCATGGATAGCCATCTTTCACAGGAAGGGTTGCGACAAAATTAGCAAATGCATAATCAGCCATTCCTGCAGCAATCTCTTTATTAAACGTACCCGGCTCAGTCTCTGTTGACCTGATTAAAATAGACTTTATGTCTTTATTGCGCATGAGAGACGCATAAAAATCGACATCCTTGGTGGATTTCAAGCTTGTCTTCTCAGCTGCCTGCGTATCTGTTGCCGGATCATACCCTACCTGCTTTGCATAGATAGACCATATTCTCTTTGCCTCACCCTCGGCATCTTCTATTATGCCTTTTAATAACCCTGTTTCTTTAAGATTAGCTAACGCCTTAACAGAAGTGCCCGCAGGTACTTTAAGCACAGCTATAGGCTCAAGCCGCATCTTACCATCCTCTATAATCTGTACCAGCAACAATCTATGAACATCACCTGCACCAAGAATCACAGCTGCTGTTGGAGTTATTATAAGACCGCCTTGCTCCTTATCAATGCCTGCTGCAAGCGCGCGCCCTAATAAGACTTCCAGATTTGCCTCACTACCTTTATTAAGGCTAGCTTGTAATTCATCTAATTTTAGGCCTGAGAAGATCGTCTCTTCGCCAACAGCGCTTGTATGTATTCCTGTTTTATTAATGCCGTTGATCATCGCAGCATTAAGATGATCTCTATGCTTCTCCCATACATTATTAGCGTCAGGGTCAGTTGTAGAAAACTCTAACAATTGTTTGATATCTGAGAGCGTTAAATGAACACTGACTATATCCTTCTCTCCAAAAGAGAGAAGAGCAACCTCTTCAAAATTACCCTTCTTTAGTGATAATAGGAATATATAAGCATGGGTAGTTGGTATATGCTTAAAACCTAATATAGCCTTATCGCCTAAGAGTGGGTTTAAAAACGTATTCAAAACAGCAGAATCCCAACCTGCTTCATCTTCTGGTAAGCTCTCTTTACAAGATCTCCATGCAGCTTGAATCTTATCAC
>JBHPDT010000064.1:0-11644 GCA_042577545.1 Candidatus Omnitrophota bacterium
TCCGATAATTGTTGTTGTTACAAACCCCCTGGATATCATGGCTCACATTGTTTATAAAGAGACCGGCCTTGATCCAAAACGAGTTATTGGTATGGCTGGTCTTCTGGACTCATCTAGAATGAATCTAATGGTTTCTCGGGCTGCAAAAAAAAGCTTGGGTGAAGTAGACTCATTAGTATTAGGCACTCATGGGGCGACCATGGCGCCAATAACTAGCCATAGTAGAGTGGGCACTGAGAAATTAAGTGATACACTTTCCACTGATGAGGTGAATAAGATTTTAGATGCGACAAAGGGTCGCGGCGCGGAAATAGTAGCTTACCTGGGTGCTGGGAGCGCATACTACGCTCCATCCGCGGGTGTATTTAGAATGGTTAAAGCTATTGTTAATGACACAAAAGAGATTTTACCATGCTCCTGTTTTTTGCAGGGAAGCTATGGCTTCAATAACATATATTTAGGGGTACCAGCAAAGATAGGCAGAGATGGAGTAGAGGAGATCATAGAATTAGATCTCACTGAGAATGAGACAGCCCTTCTTAAAGCAGCAGCCGACTCTGTAGCAAAAAAGATCGCGTCACTGTAGTGCATTCAGGAGCCTAATGGCAAATGAATTTCAATGCCAAAAACCGATTTAAAGAAAAAATCAAAATGTAAATAGCAAAATGACAATGCAAAATTTAAAAATAATTAGACATAAAGTTGAAATTCTATAATTTTGAATTTTAATCTGTAATTTTGATATTTAATTTTTGATATTTAATTTTTTAATATTATGTATGATATAACAATTATAGGATCCGGACCAGGAGGTTACGCTGCAGCTCTTCGCTGCGCTGATCACGGCGCCAGAGTTTGCGTTGTTGAGAAGGATCTTATCGGCGGCGTATGTCTAAATCGCGGCTGCATTCCCACAAAATCAATAATCCAGTCTATAAAAACAATCCATAATATAAAAAAAGCAGCTCAGTTTGGATTTAAGCTCTCTGAGTTTAATATTGATATGGCTGCTGTTCTTAACTATAAGAACGGAGTTGTCTTAAAATTAAGATCAGGGGCTGAAACATTACTTAAATCAAAGAGAATAGATATAGTAACTGGTGAGGCCTGCTTTACCAACAAAGATACGATCCAGGTAAATGACCAGACTATTAAGTCCAACAAGTTTATTATAGCAACAGGTTCCTCACCCATTGAGTTAGGCAGTATTAAGTTCGATCATAAAAAAGTTTTATCAAGCGATGATATGCTTGATCTAAACTATATTCCAGAATCTTTGGTGATTATTGGCGGAGGATACATAGGGTGTGAGTTTGCTTCTATCTATAGTAAGCTAGGAACGAAGGTTACTATAATTGAGTTGCTCGATCAGCTTATACCAAGCAGCGATAAAGAGTTGGCAAGAAGGCTTGAATCTATATTCAAGAGAGGATATATAGATATTATTAAGAGGAAGAAGGTAACATCTGTTGATTCCAAAGATAAGCCGGTTGTCATTCTTGAAGATTCCACCAGGATAGACGCGGATACTGTGCTGCTATCGGTTGGCCGTAGATCGAATATTGACGGGCTTAATTTAGATGTGCCTGGTATTGAGATAGATAATGGCAATATTAAGGTTAATGAAAATCTTCAGACAAATATAGAGAGTATATACGCGATAGGCGATGTAACAGGCGGATACAGACTTGCCCATGTCGCGACTCACGAGGGTATTATTGCCGCGGATAATATGCACGCTAAGGCTCGCTCACTCGATACATCATCTATACCAAGCGCTATTTTCACAATACCTGAGATAGCCAGTGTTGGTCTCACAGAAGAAGAAGCAAAATCAAAAGATATAAATTATAAGATCTCAAAGATCCCATTTGCGGCAGTAAGCAAGGCTCATATTGCTGGTGAGACAGAGGGTTTTATTAAGATATTATTTGATAGCGATAAAGGACGCATACTCGGCGCGCATATCTTAGGAGCCAGCGCGAGTGAACTTATATCCAATTTTAGTATAGCGATAAAGAATGAACTTACAGTCAAGGATCTAAGCGAAGTAATAATAGCTCATCCCACATTGTCCGAGGGCATCTCGGATTTGGCCATCAGATCTCTTGGTCTTTAAACAGCGCAGTGTCAAAGTGTCAAGTATCAAAGTATCATGTTCTGTCATTCCCGCATGCCTTTAGCGGGAATCCAGGCTGCCGAACAGCAGTGGGGGGCCTGCCGGTAGGCAGGTGCAAAATGACATACAAAAAATTCATCATATGTTAGTTTTAAATAGCATTTCAGAGAAAGATTCTTGAAAAAATATTTTTTAATTTTTAACTGAAATTTTTATATTTTAATTTTAAATTTAATTTAAATATGGAATGCACCCTAATAGACCTAGGTCTCACCCGATACGATCAAGCCTACACTTTTCAAAAATCATGTCTTGAAGAAGTTAAGTTCGGCTCTGTTGACGGAGTTCTAATTCTGACTGAGCATAAACCTGTCTTTACTTTCGGCCGATTTGCCAAACCTGAGAATCTCTTAGTAAGCGAAGATTTTCTAAAAGAAGAGGGTGTTGATCTGGCAAATGTTGAGCGTGGAGGAGACATTACTTTTCATGGGCCTGGTCAGTTAGTTGTCTATCCGATAATTAACCTGGCCAAACACAAAAAAGATATACATAAGTTTATGCGGGATCTTGAGGAGGTTGTTATGAGGACTCTCCAGGATTTTTCAATAAAGTCTTTTAGGATCAAAGGTCGCACAGGAGTCTGGACCAAGAAGGGAAAGATAGCGTCTCTGGGCATCGCAGCCAGTAGATGGATTACCTATCATGGGCTTGCTTTAAATGTTTCAACAGATCTAAAGTATTTTGGCATGATAAACCCTTGCGGTTTTAAAGACATTAATGTGACTTCCGTTAAAGATATCCTGGGAAGCATAGAAGACGCAGATAGTTTAAAAGAGAAATTTATGAGTCATTTTTGCGATATCTTCAACATTAACATAGCCCAGCTTCAAAATAGGCCCAGCTTCAAAATTCCCTGTTGGTAGCTTGTCAAGATGTCCCCTGTTAATAGCACATGATCTGTCCCCTCTGGGTTAAGAAGATTAAAATAGTAGTAGTAGCTTTTCTTTCTTTTTTTGCTACTTTTTTTCTTTCTTTGTGAATAGTCTGAATATGTGTATAAGTATCTCATGCTGCTTTCCGCTGTTTAAGAGTAGGTAATTTTTTGAGCGAATTTCCTGATGTATCATACCTGCCAACAATGTGTGGTCCAAAAGCGATACTGATGGTATTGTTGGTATGAAGATGTACCATTACCTTGCATTTTGCAAATGATATTCTCAAGGGTGATTTATCAATTTGAAGAATATGACGTTTAAAGCTTATAGTATTATCAGGATTAACACTACGTTGCTCTTTAATTGAGAATATAAGATCAAGGTTTATGTGTTTAGCAACGGGAATAAAGGCAGAACCCGACTCTTCAGGTAAAACCATAAAACGCTTATTAAGCTCTTTGATATAGCTGCCTCTTAAGAATCGATTAGCCTCTTCTAATGTTTTAATGCCATGAAGCTTGAGCTCATTAGGTATACGCCCCTGAAGGGTCCTAAATTCACGCTCAGATCGCCCTCTGGCCTCAGGAGAGTAAGCAGGTATCATAGTAACGCCTAATTCATTCAAAGCTCGTCCTACCTGGGTCAGATGGTTTTGCTTGACCGATTCTCCTGCCTTTGGTGTAAGGAAAAAATGAGAAGCTCTATCCGAGTAAAGAGAGCAGAAGATGCCATGCTTTTTTACGCACCCCTTAAGAAGTTCCATGCAGCTTAAAGTATCTTCTTCTTTTACAAGCATCATATCATATACTCTATTGTTGGCATCATCCATAAGAACAAGCAGATCAAAGCTCTGACCAGGTAAATCTGGAATCCATTGATGAGGGCTGCCGTCTAAATGCAGCATCATGCCTACAAGAGGCTTGCGAGGCCTTTTTCTTCTATGTTTACCTCTTTTTTGAGCTTTTTTAGCGAACCCCGCTGTTTGAAGCAGGGTCTTAACAAAGGTATATCCCCGCTTAATTCCGTGGTTTGGAAGCTTTTCATGAAAGTGGGCTACATTAAAACCCATATACTTGTCTGCATAGAGAGAAAGAATAGTCTCAACTTCGTTAAGAGGCACTTTTTTAGAACTTGGTTTTCTCATACGCCTGTCAAAGGCACCATCATAACCATACTGTTCATAGCGCGCTTTCCAGCGTTTCATTGTGCGGTATGATACACCGATAATATCAGCAGCTTCAATCCAGAGGATTTGCTTGGAAGCGGCCCTTAATATAACTTCTTGGATTTTCATAGCCTTCACCATAGCGGCAGTAGAGTATTGCATCGCATAACCTCCTTAGGTTTACTGTACGATACATTTTACTACAACCTGTGTTAAAAGGGGACATTTCATTAGCTACTAAAAGGGGACATTTCATTAGTTTACTACACAGCTTCAAAATTCCCTTGACTAAAGATAGATAGTTTGTTATAATTAATTACAAATCAAGTAATTATATCAAAACCCCTGGCAAAGACGCCTGGAGTCTTTTTGTTTTTATGAATATGTTAAAACTTATCCTAACACTAGTTATACTAACTCAATCTTCAATGGGTGCGCATGGCAGCTTTTTCCAATTCGAAGACAGAGCCGCCCTGCGCCCCATAGCCGCGGCTATTTCAGGTCATCCTGTAGGTGAGCCTGTCTCTCGTGATGAAATTGGCAGGACTTTTGATGAAGCAGTAACATACGCCCGCTCCCCAGAAATGAAAGCTCGCATAGATGCTGAAGTAGCGAAGTTAAATGAAGCTGTCAATAGTGTGATAGATTGGCTTGGCATCGAATGCTGCTTAACATACCCGCATTTTTTCAATGAACATGTAGCAGTAATTCTTAAATCTAGATACAAGATGCCATATGTTGACGGCGTCATTCTATGTGAATTGTATCGAGACTTGTTCGAGCCACATGAAATTGGCCTGATTAAGGAGCATTTCAGGTTACAAGAGGGCGTTATCAACATTTCTCAACGAAGATACACTGCGCTGTTAGGCGATGAAGAGATCAAAGATCTTATGCAAAAGCTTGACGTAACAGGCCCAGGCGTATATATTAGTATATACTCCGGTGCATTTCGGTCATTCCTTGGAGGGCCCACAAGTGGTGCCCGAGCTTTGTGTGTAATATATCACGAGTATCTTGAACTGTTATTTGAAGATGCCGGAATAGAGGATCCTCTAGCTGATAACTACCTTGGCCATGGCTCTGTCAGTGTTGTTGAGCATGAACTACGCTTCGCAAAAAGATTAGGCTGCTTGCCAGATATGCTTAGCGGAGCCCAATTCCATATGGATAGTTGTTTGACTAGGTACAGCAAGGGAGATGACGAATACGTTGACATGCTCAGACAGGAAATGGAAGCCCTCTTTCAGGCCGCAGAAGACGGCAGCCTGTTTGAGTCAAAAGCCTCCTCAGCTGGTACCGCAGTATTTAGGGTAAGTTGCGATCAGTTCTTACCACGTGATAGTCATCTAATTTGTCCAGGATTATCACCTTTTTTAGATTCTTTAGATTGCCAAGAAGGAATTCAAGATGTAATTAAAGCATCTGCGAATGAGATCGCTCAGTATGAGAAGGGTAATATAAGCAGGGGGGTAGGCAAAACAGCGGGGGAAATGGTCATTAGTTGTCAAGCAGGTGCCCTGAATGGTCAATCAGCAAAAATTATTGAGCTAAGTTGTGTTTTGAGCCATAAATCGTTTGAAAGATCGGATGCGATGCTAGCCTCTCATATAATAGCTTGCTTGTCAGACGAGTTAATTATAGGATCTGGAGAACGTTTTTTTGCTAGGGCATTTAATGAACCTGATAAAGAATCGGTCATACCCAAGAGCGGTACAAGGGTAATATTGCGGTGGTATCTTACTCAAGATGGAGCAGGAATCTTACCGAAAAAACCGCTTCTAAAATTTTTTGGCGCTGACTTGGCTAGATGGTTCCTTGATCAAGTACAAATTTCATTTGATAAGGCCATAGAGATAGAAGGCACTTTCACGCGGAATTACGCGAAATTCGCTAATGTTACATCCGATGTCTTTAGAAATGAATATCCAATGCATATTCAAAAACTGCAGAATGGAAAAGCGTTGACAAGGGCGCAGGCCAGGGAAATAGAGCGATTTGCTGAAGCTCTTGAGAAGCTCAACCACAGGTTGGGTGATTTAAAAATGAAAGGGAGCTACCCAAATAGCTGTCATATATGTAATAGTGAGATGGCGAACATTCTAGAGAGCGCAGGTGTCCAGACGGAGCGGGTCTTGGATCTTTCAGTCGCAAGGCCCAGGGGCCATCCGCTTCGTGCCATAGGGTATTTTTCATGCCACCTATATCTGGTGGTAACAATAGCGGGCCATAAGTTTATACTTGATTCTGTGGCGTCGCAGTTTGAGATGATAGGAGATATCGATATCGCTGTTTTACCGGCAGCTTATCTTGCGCGAAAGAAAAAGACCCTTGGCATTGGGCTCTATAAACCCAGATTCTGGATGTATAAGCCGAATATGGCGGACCTGAAGATAAGGGTTAAAAGAGACAAAAATGGACATATTCTGTCTTCAAAATTTTTTAATAAAAAGGGTGAGAGTATTGTAGAAACCGATCAGATAGATGATATTGAGGCTATGATCAGCATGACAGATGCCGGTGGCGTTGTATTTACAATAATGAAAGATAAGCTTTTTAATTTAGTAGTTAACAGTTCGTGGAGATTAATCAGGGTAGTCGATTTCACGAGCAGCGACAAACCCAGATATGACGATGTAGAGCATGTCAAGGTGTGTTCAAATAAGCGAGGATCTTCAAGCACTATTACCGTAAAGCAGATGAACCAAGAACCCCTCTCTCTACAAATAAGCAAGAGGGGCGGTAGATCTTCCAAATCCTCCTCAGCTGGAGATACGCTGTTTAATGGTGCTGAAATGCCTACTATCTCCTATATCAAGAGACCAGCCCCGGAGTCTATCCTAACCAGAATATCTGCCTCAGCATAGCAATTTTTCCGTGACAAATCTTATAGTTTTGGTATAATATTAAAACTACACTTATTATTATATAGGAGGAATTAAGAGATGTCTGATATTAAGTTACCTGACCTGGGAGAGAATGTAGAGAAAGCGGTTGTCTCATTTTGGCATGTAGAGGTTGGTGAGTCCATTGATAAAGATGGTGATCTGGTTGAGATGCTTACTGATAAGGCAACATTTAATGTGCCTGCTCCGGTTTCAGGCAAGATTACTAAGATACTTGTTGAAGAGGGAGTGGAAGTAAAAGTTGGCGAATCCATAGCCCAAATAGAGGAGGCTTAAGTAAATATATGTCTATTCATGAAGCAAATAGGATGCGCAGATTACCTCTATATCTTTTTACTATCATAGATGATCTGAAGAAGAAGGCCCAGGAGAGAGGCGTAGATGTTATAGATCTGGGAATGGGCAATCCTGATCTGCCGACACCACCACACATTGTTGAGGAGTTGTGCAATCAGGTTCACGTTACTGAGAATCAGAGATATTCGAGGCCGAATGGTGAGCCAGAGGCAATACTCAAGGAAGCTATTGCTCAATGGTATAAGGGTAGATTTGATGTTGATCTCGATCCACAGAAAGAGGTCTTACCTCTTATCGGTTCTAAGGAAGGCGTTGCTCATCTCTCACTCGCTTTTCTCAATCACGATGATATTGCTTTAGTGCCAAACCCCGCCTATCCGGTACATTTTAACGGTGTTATAATGGCTGGGGGATTACTATACAATATACCGATGACAGCGGATAATGATTTTAAACCGGATCTAAAGAGTCTTAGTCCTGAGCTGGTCCGTATGGCAAAGTTATTATTTATAAGCTATCCGCATAATCCAACGACGGCAGTTGCTGATAAGGCTTTCTTTGAAGAGGTTATCGAGTGGGCAAAGGATAAGCCTAATCTTATCATAGCACATGATCTTGCTTACTCTGACATCGTATACGACGGCTTTAAGGCACCGAGTATATTAGAGATCGAAGGAGCAAGGGATCTAAATATTATAGAATTTCATACCCTGTCAAAGTCATATAATATGGCTGGTTGGAGGATAGGGTTTGCTTGCGGGAATCAAGAGATACTCGCCTCATTAGCTAAGACCAAGAGTTATATAGATTTTGGTATATTCAGAGCCATACAGCTGGCTGCCGCAAAAGCTTTAACCGGGCCACAGGACTGCGTGCATGAGCTAGTCGCGATCTACAAGAGCAGAAGAGATATTATGGTCGATGGCTTAAACAGTATCGGCTGGGATGTAAAGAAACCGAAAGCTACTTTTTACATCTGGGCTCATCTGCCACCTAAATACAGCGCTCTATCATCCATGGAGTTTGCTAAATTGATGGTTGAAGAGGCTGGTGTAGTTGTTGCTCCGGGAACGGGGTTTGGAGAATATGGCGAAGGCTATGTAAGATTTGCTCTTGTTGAGAATGAGGAGCGCCTAAAGACGGCCGTGGGCCGCATAGACAAACTTCTTAAAACAGGGGATTGATGTATAAAGCAAAAAAAATTCTACTGCTTTACATATCTATCCTGTCTGGACATCATCGCGCGGCAATGGCGATCGAGAGGGCTCTGAAATTTCTCGATCCAGAGGTTGTAGTCTATAGTATAAACTCCTTTAACTATACAAACCCCATACTTTCTAAGGTAATCAATCAGACTTATTCGGGGATCATAAAGACTACGCCTGAGGTATGGGAGTACATCTATGATAACCCTAAGATAGTTAAGAATTCGCAGCGCTTAAAGGAGATAATACACCGCTATAATAGCTCAAAGATGAAGGCTCTTATTGAAGAGTTTAATCCTGATGTAGTAGCGTGTACGCAGGCGTTTCCCTGCGGAATGGTCGCGGATTACAAGAATACGTATAAATCAGATATTCCGCTTGTTGGTGTTTTGACAGATTTTTATCCGCATTCTTACTGGCTTTATGAGACTGTAAATAGATATGTAGTATCATCTGATGAGGCAAAAGCAAAACTTTGTGAGAATGGTATTCCTGAGGACAGGATAAAGATATTTGGGATACCTATTGACGAGTCGTTTAAGGATGCGATTGATAAACAGCTAGTATTAAAGAGCCTCGGTTTATCTGAAGGTGTTAAGACGGTCTTAGTTATGGGCGGCAGTTCTGGACATGGTCCTATTAAAAGAATTGTTCTGGCTTTAGACAGGATACAGTCTGAGATTCAAACCATAGTAGTTACAGGGACCAATTCAAAGCTAAACACATATTTAAGGCGACGCGTAAGCAGATTTAGAAAAAAAGTTGTAGTTACGGGTTACGCTGGCAATGTGAATGAACTGATGGCCGTCTCTGACATTATCATCACTAAGCCAGGAGGTCTTACCGTATCTGAGGCTCTATCAAAGTCTCTTGCTATTATTGTAGTAAATCCGATACCGGGGCAGGAGGCAAAGAATACAGAGTTTCTCTTGGGCAAGAAGGCCGCGCTAAAGGCGGCGAATGAACATGAGTTGGCTATACTGGTAGATAGCTTGTGCAGAATGCCGTCAAAGCTAGAGGCGATGAAGCACGCCTCGCGGGTTTTAGGCAAACCCGATTCAGCGATGAATCTAGCAAAGATGATTCTGGAGCTTTAAGAAGATTATGTATATTATATATCGAATAGGAAAGTTTTTATCTTTGCATCTTCCGCTTCGTGGGGCATATGGCTTAGCGGTATTTATCGCTAAGCTGTGCAATTTCTTCTCAAAGAACGACAGAGAAGCTGTAAAGAGTAATTTCAGGGTGCTTTTCCCTGATTACGATGAAGAGAAATTGGATGTTATGGCAAAAGAGGTCTTTATTAACTTTGCCAAGTATCTTGTAGATTTTTTTAGGATCTCCAAGATCGATAATGATTTTATCAAAAAAAATATAAAACAAGAGGGTTTAGAGCATTTAAGAAACGCCTTAGATCAAGGCAACGGCGCTATTGCTGCCACAGCCCATATAGGCAACTGGGAGCTTGGTGGTATAGTCTTAGCGCAGATCGGATTTCCGATGAGCGCTGTTTATCTGACTCATAAGGATAAACACACCGATCGCCTTTTCATGAGACAGAGAGAGATCAAGGGCGTTAACACTATTTCAATAGGCGCCGCGCTTAGAAAATGTTTCTCTGTACTTAAAGAAAACTACGTACTAGCGCTAGTTGCTGACAGGGACTACTATACAAATGGCATAGAGGTCGATTTTTTTGGTAAGCCGACTATATTACCAAAAGGCCCAGCTGTTTTTAATAGACGATTCAAATCGCCTATTGTGCCTACCTTTATGGTTCGAAACCCTGATGACACATTTATATTAAGGTGCTACGAGCCTATTGAGGTAGAATATACTGATGACGAGCAAGAAGACCTGCGCAGGATAACGCAGGGAGTGACTCACGCCATAGAGAAGATAATAAGAGAGTATCCGGTTCAATGGCAGGTCTTTAGAAAATTTTGGGAACCCATAAATTGGGGAAAAGAATCGTAATGAGTAGTTGCGTAATTATACCAGCGCATAATGAGGCTGCTAAGATAGCTGATGTGATCCGCGGCGCTAAGGAGCAGAATACCGATGTGGTGGTCATCGATGACGGCTCATTAGATAATACCTCTGAGATCGCCAAGGCCCAGGGCGCTGATGTGATTCGCCATGATCAGAGACGCGGTAAGGGTACGTCAATACGTGATGGTCTTCACTATTGCTTGCCTAAGGGGTACGATATTGTTGTTACCATGGATGGTGATGGCCAGCATAAGCCGGATGATTTAAAAAGATTCATCGATAGGGCAAGCGATGATAATATACAAGCCCTTATCGGGAACCGCATGGAAAACCCGACCGGTATGCCAAAGATCAGGATTTTCTCAAATTGGTTTATGTCTGTCGTGATATCATCTATATGTCGGCAGAAGATACCAGATACTCAGTGCGGCTTCAGGCTATTTAAGAGAGAGGCTATAGAAGGGATCGATATAAGGGCTGATAAGTTTGAAATAGAATCTGAATTGTTAGTAAAAGTTGCCAGAAAAGGCGTTCAGATAGATTCAATATCTATTGATTCTATATATGCAGGTGAGCAGAGTAAGATCAGGCCCATTAGGGATACTGTTAGGTTCTTCCGTTTTTTGATACACATCTACATCAAGAAACATTAATTGGGGACGGTCCTAAAGGTGCCAGGCCTGAGCACAAAAATTTTCAAAATTAACAAATTTTGTTCTGACAGGTTCGATTTAACAATGGGTACCCATGGACTATGCCAAAGAACGCGAAAAGATGATTACAACTCAGCTTTTCCCTCGCGGCATAAAGAGCGAACGTGTCTTGGATGCCTTTAGGAAAGTAGCAAGAGAAGAGTTTGTTCTTTCACAAGATCAGGACCAGGCATACTCGGATTATCCACTCCCAATAGGAGATGGCCAGACCATATCTCAACCATATATGGTCGCGTTAATGACTGAGTTACTCGATCCCAAACCTGATGATATTGTGCTTGAGATAGGAACAGGAAGCGGATATCAGGCAGC
>JBHPDT010000065.1:0-11288 GCA_042577545.1 Candidatus Omnitrophota bacterium
TTCTGTTGGTATTAAATTCATCCTCTAAAAAAGCGATGGCTGGCTGAGCTAGAGAAATGGAAGATGTAACACCAGCTAAAAATAACATAATAAACCACAAAAACCCGAACAATGCGCCCCAGGGAAGATTCTGCAAGATAACCGGCATGGTAACAAAACTTAAGTTAAATGCCCCGCCCTTGGCAACCTCTACAATACCCACTGGTCCAAAGAACGCAAACGCAGCTGGTATTATAATAGAGCCACCAAGAATAACCTCAGCAAATTCATTGGTGCTGGCAGCAGATAATCCTGAAAGAGCAACATCATCTGACTTTTTAAGATAGCTAGAATAAGTAAGGATCACGCCGATTCCAACTGATAGAGTAAAAAACATCTGGCCAGCTGCCGCGAGCCAGACCTTTGCGCTCTTTAGGGCAGAGAAGTCCGGATTCCATAAGAATCCCAAGCCGTTCAATGAATTCCATGTTGGCTTAGCAAGATTAGGCGCTCCTAATGTAAGTACCCGTACCATAATTAAGATCGCGAATATAAAAAGAATCGGCATGGCGATTTTACACATTCGCTCAATGCCGCCTTTGATACCATAATAGACTACAGTTACATTTATAACAAACGTGATTACAAAGAAAAGATATGCCGCCCACAAGCCGCTAAAATGTTGATTTGATTTAAGTCCCTGGAAGGCAGATAAGAAGTTAGTCATATCAACCTGTCCGACACAACCCTTATACTTTCCTATTATTGAGAATACAGCGTAAGCGAGACACCATGATTCTATGTACGTATAGTAGATAAAGATAACCATGGGCCCAAATATGCCTATGACACCAAAGTATTTAATAAACCTGTTCTTCTGCCACATGCTATTGAAGATACCAGGTGCTGTAGAATGTTCAAAACCGCCTCCAAAACGGCCGGCGGTCCATTCTATCCACATCAATGGAATTCCTAATAGTAGAAATGATATGAAATACGGGATCATAAAAGCCCCACCGCCATTCTGCGCGGCCTGAACAGGAAATCTTAAAAAATTTCCCAATCCTACTGCGCTTCCAGCAACAGCGAGTATGATACCTATCTTAGATCCCCACCTCTGCCTCTCTTTCTTCTCTGCCATAGTATTAATATCTGGGGACAGTCCCCTTTCTAGCTCTACTCGCTATAAATCTGGGGACAGTCCCCTTTGTTGGATTAGTATCGTACCCGCATCAAAGACAAACCCTTTGCAGGGGCTGTAGGCCCTGCCTGGGTTCTGTCTTTTGCGCGAAGTATTCGTCTGCTACTGCCAGCGGGCATCTTGCCTCTTCCTATCTCAATCAATGTGCCAACTATGTTGCGTACCATATTATATAAGAAACCATTCGCTTCAATATCTATATTTATAACAGGTCCGTCTTTCCTGACTGAAAGCCTGCGCACATTTCTGATAGACATCTTCTCTTTCTTCTCAGTCGCCTGAAATGACTTAAAATCACGACGGCCTATCAGATTTCTCCCTTCGCGAGCCATAAGTCTATAATCAAGTTTATAAGGAATATGATACTGATACAATCTATCAAAGGCGGTCGAATAATCTCTGTTTAGTATCTGGTATCGGTAGGTCTTGGATTTGGCATTATAGCGGGAGTTAAAATCGGGCTTTGCTTCTTCTATATCAGCTATAACTATATCTTTTGGAAGCAGGGCGTTGAGGGCTCTTTGCATAACAGCCATAGGCATCTTAGACTTGGTCTTAAAGTTTGCCACCTGGCCTAAAGCATGAACGCCGGAGTCTGTTCTTCCGGCGCCAATAATTCTTATCTCTTCTTGTAAGATACCGCTTAGCACTCTCTCAATAACACCTTGAATAGTTCTCTCAGTTCCTATCTGATCCGGACGCTTCTGCTGTATCTGCCAGCCTCTGTAATTTGTACCGTCATATTCTATTTCGAGTTTTATATTTCGCATATCATTCATGCTCCATCACTAATACTCGGTTTGCGGTGTACGGTGTACGGTGTACGGTGCTTTTCCGAAAACCGTTAACCGTAAACCGATAACCTATCTTGTACTGCAGCGTGCAAACATGCTATTTCTCGATCAAAAGCTCCGCGATTTGCACAGCATTTAAGGCTGCGCCTTTTCGTAGATTATCTGAAACTATCCAGAGCCAGAATCCATTCTTTACAAAAGGATCCTTTCTTATTCTTCCGACATAAACAGCGTCTTTACCTGCCGCGTCTACAGCTAACGGATATTTTGCTCCTACAGTATCATCAATGACCTCTATGCCGGGTGATTTACTAAGAAGTTTGCGCATAGCCTCAACCGACATACCCTTTTTACACTCTATATACACCGCTTCAGAATGACCGGTCGCCACAGGCACTCGAACACAGGTTGAGGTAATCTTGATCGACTTGTTATGAAAGATCTTATGCGTCTCTTTAATAGTCTTCCACTCCTCACTAGTGTAACCCTCCTGTTGGAATCCTCCAATATGAGGAAATACATTAAAGGCGATTCTGGCAGGAAACGCCTGTATAGAGATATCCTGCTTATCAAGCACAGCCTTAGTCTGGATCATAAGTTCATTTACCGCGCTACGACCAGCTCCAGATGCTGCCTGATAAGAGGACACTATGACACGCTTGATACCAAGTTTATTATGTATCGGCCAGAGAGCAACAACCATCTGTATAGTTGAACAATTTGGATTCGCAATAATACCTTTGTGTTTTTTGGCATCTTTTGGATTCACTTCAGGCACAACTAAAGGTACGTCCTTCTCCATTCGAAAATCAGCGCCATTATCTATTACAACAGCGCCCTCTTTTATAGCCAGCGGCGAATAAGTTACAGCGGCACCCTTTTCACCCTCGGTTCCGGCAAAGAGAGCAAAGTCTATACCCTTAAAAGCATACTTGTCTATTCTCTGCACATGATATTTGGTGCTGCCAACATAGATGTTCCGTTCACTGCGCGCGAAGACCTTTAACTTTTCAATAGGAAACTTACGCTCCTTTAGGATTCGCAGCATCTCAATACCAACAGCACCAACTCCAACTACCGCAACATTATATTTCTTCATCCTATTCTCCGTGTTAATTAAAAATGTTAAAATAAAAATTAAAAAATGAAATTAAAAATTTAAAATTCTTTTTGCACTTCAATTTTTATTTTTTATCTTTCTTTTTTGAACTTCAACCTAAGTGTTCCACTACTAAATCTCCGACCTCTGTCGTCGAATAACCCATCTTACCTGCTGAAAGTGACTTAAGTTTATTGGCAGTCACATACATTATAGATTTCTCAATCGCTACCGCGACCTCGGCCTCACCCAATGTGTCAAGTAACATCCCAAGCGCGCCAATAGCTGCCAATGGATTTATTACATTTTTACCTGTATATTTAGGCGCTGATCCGCCGATAGGCTCAAACATAGAGACGCCTTCAGGATTTATGTTTCCGCCAGCTGCTATGCCCATTCCACCCTGAATCATAGCACCTAAGTCTGTTATGATATCACCGAACATATTATCTGTAACAATAACATCAAACCACTCAGGATTCTTAACAAACCACATACATGTAGCATCTACGTGAGTATAGTCTGTCTTTATATCCGGGTACTCTTTTGCAACCTCGTTAAAGGTCCTCTCCCAAAGATCCCACGCATATGTCAAAACATTAGTCTTACCACAAAGAGTAAGCTGTTTTCTCTTGTTACGTTTTCTTGTGTATTCAAAGGCGTAACGAATGCATCGCTCAACACCTTTACGCGTATTATGAGATATCTGCAAAGCTATCTCATCTTGAGTTCCTTTGTTCTGAAATTCGCCTAAACCTTTATAAAGGCCCTCGTTGTTCTCACGAACTACAACAAAATCTATATCATCTGGACCCTTATCTTTAATCGGGGTTTCAACACCAGGGTACAGTTTTACCGGACGCAGATTAATATATTGCTCAAGGGCAAAACGTACCTTAAGAAGTATGCCCTTCTCTAAAATGCCCGGTTTTACATCAGGGTGACCGATCGCGCCCAGATATATAGTATCAAACTTCTTAAGTGTCTCTATAGCATCAGTCGGCAATACTTCGCCAGTCTTAAGATATCTATCTCCGCCCCAATCTAAGTCTGTTGTCTCATATTTAAATCCAAATTTTTCAGAGGCAGCCTTTAGTACCTTAAGACCCTCTCTTACAACCTCCGGACCTGTTCCATCTCCACCGATAACAGCTATCTTGTACATCTATACAACCTCCTTTACAAGCGTTAATTCAAAGTGCAAAAATAAAAAATCAAAAAATAAATTCAAAATTTAAAATTCTTTTTGCTCTTCAATGTTATTATACTTGCTCCTAATATATTTGCCAATTCCTCGGTCTCTTTCTCTATACACCTTAATTCTTCACTAGATAATTTGCCAGTATCTCTAAGTAATCCCAGCCAATACTTGCTTTCATTTGCTGATTTAAGCGAATGTGTTAAAAAATTAGTAAAATCTCTTCTTGATGAACTGGCTTGTGCCTCCACTATATTAGCACCTACTGATGTTGCGGATCGCAACAATTGTTTTGTCATTATTTCTGTTGATGTATCTTTGGGAATTTTATCTAACATCTTTATTACCCTAACAACATAGTCATAGCTTCTTTTTTGTATATCATTCTTTGATTTTACATTACAATTTTGCATTTTGCATTTCATTTTTTATTTTTTACTTTTACGTTACAATTTTGCATTTTTAATTTCAATTTTTATTTTTTATTTTTGAATTTCTTATGTACCTCATAAGACCACCTGCTTCTATTATACCCTGCATAAAATCCGGAAAGCGCTGAGCCTTATATTCTTTATTTTTTGTCTTATTTGTGATGATTCCCTTAACCAGATCTACCTCGAGAGAATCTCCTTCTTTAATATCTTTTGAAGCTTCCTTACTCTCTAATATAGGTAGGCCTATGTTTATACAATTTCTAAAAAATATCCTGGCAAAACTTGGGGCAATAACACATGAGATGCCACAACCCTTTATCGATACTGGCGCGTGTTCGCGGGATGAACCACAGCCAAAGTTGCTTCCACCTACTATTATGTCGCCTTTGGATACCTTCTTTGGAAAATCGGGATCAGCATCCTCCATGCAATGAGCCCCCAATACCTTTTGATCAATAGTATTAAGATATCTTGCTGGAATTATCTCATCAGTATTTATGTTGTTGCCAAATTTATGCGCTTTGCCCTTTAATATCATCAAAGCACCTCATCAGGATGTGCAATCCTGCCCTTAATAGCGCTCGCAGCAGCCACAGCTGGGTTTGACAAATATACAAAAGACTTCGGATGACCCATCCTGCCAACAAAATTTCTATTTGTTGTAGCTATCGCTATCTCACCCTCTGCCAGTATTCCGGCATGACCGCCTAAGCAAGGCCCACAAGTCGGTGTCTCAACAGCTGCGCCTGCATTAACAAATATCTCAAGTAATCCCTCTTCCATCGCTTGCAGATATATCTTCTGTGTCGCAGGTATCACAACAAGGCGAACTCTTGAATTTACTTTTTTACCCTTTAAAACTTTAGCAGCTATTCTAAAATCACTTATTCTACCATTAGTGCAGGATCCTATAACAGACTGATCTATTGAGACCTTCTTTAATTTACTTACACCCTTTACATTGCTTGGCAAATGTGGACAAGCAACCTGGGGTTCAAGTCCAGATATATCCCATTCGTAGGTCTTATGGTATTTGGCACCTTTATCAGAATTATAATAAACGCTTTTTTTACGCAATACGCACGACGTACTACGCAATACGCTGCGTTCGTACGCTTTAGTTATACTGTCGGGAACAATGATACCGCTCTTTCCGCCTGCTTCAATAGCCATATTACACATTGCAAATCTATCATCTATGGGAAGCTTATCTATAACAGGTCCTGTAAATTCCATGGCCATGTAAAGTGCCCCATCAACACCGATCTTACCTATTGTAAATAATACTAAATCCTTACCACTAAACCACTTAGTCGGTTTGCCTTTATACACAAACTTAAGAGACTCAGGCACCTTAAACCAGCATAACCCTGTAGCCATAACAGCTGCTAAATCAGTAGATCCCATACCTGTTGAAAATGCGCCCAAGGCTCCATATGTGCAAGTATGCGAATCAGCGCCTATTACCAGATCACCAGGACCTACAAGCCCTCGCTCTGGCAGGAGCGCGTGCTCCACACCTACAATACCCTGCTCAAAGTAATTGACGATCTTGTGTTTATCAGCAAAGTTAGCCAACATCTTACACTGGCGAGCGCTTTGAGCATCCTTATTAGGCGTAAAATGATCCGGCACCAGTGCGATCTTCTTCTTATCAAATACCTTCTTTATACCAGCTTTCTCAAGTTCTCTGATAGAGAGTGGCGCTGTAATATCATTACCAAGACAGAGGTCTACCTTAGCATTGATAAACTCACCGGGCTCGACGTTATTCTTCCCACAGTGGGCAGCTAGTATCTTTTCCGTTATCGTAAAACTCATGACTAATACTCGGTTTTCGGTTTTAGGTTTACGGTTTACGCTTCAAGCTACCTATCAAATTATGGAGCATTCTTGAAACATGATCAATATCATCTAATAAAACATCTATAGATTGACTTTTAATAAAATTCAACTCGTTTGCAATTATTGCCTGTGTATTAAGTTCGGAAGACGAGCCCAATGCAATATATAAAAACTGAATATATTCGTTCTTATGTTGCCTTGTTTTACCTTCAGCAATATTCGAAGGTATAGATACTGCGCTTCTCCTCATCTGAGAAACTAATCCAAATTGTTCTTCTTTGGGAAAATTGCTTGTAATCTTATATATTACTTTAACAAGTTCTATTGACTTTTTCCAAACATCTAAATCTTTATAACTTTTTATCATAATACGAAAACCGCTAACCGCAAACCGATAACCGGGTCTTATGCTACGTGAGAATAAGCATCATCGCCTGCTCATCGCAATTCGGAAATTTATGGCATTGAAGACACTCGGTCCAGATCTTATGCGGTAGTTTCTTGCGAGATATCTTCTTAAATTTAAACTGCTTAAAGAAATCCGCTACATAAGTAAGGCAAAAGACCTTCTTTATCTTTAGGGATTTTGCCTCTTTTAAGGCCGCCTTAACTAGACGAACACCAAGCCCTTTGCCGTGAAATTTCTCATCAACAGCCAGGGACTTAATCTCAGCTAAGTTCTCCCAACAGATATGAAGAGCGCAACAGCCTACTACTCTTTTCCCAATAACCAATACAAAATAATCTCTTAGATTCTCATATAGCTCTATAAGAGACCGAGATAACATAATATCCTGTTTCGCAAAAAGAGCTATGAGCTCTTGTATCTGCGGGACATCTCTTATATCTGCCTTGCGTAAGGTTATTTTCATACAGACCAATCCCTATGATTTGACGTTGTATTATATAATATTAGGTAGGATAGTGCAACAACAAAAAAATAAACTGTCAAGCACATTTAGAAATGTCCGGTTTTTAAACATTTAGAAATATCCCGATTTAAATAGAAAATAAAAAAAGCTTTTTTTATAAAATAGCATATAGAACAAAATACATGTCATGCTCCGTCCATGTCTGTCATATAGACACCTAAAAACACCCCTTAGGGACGTTGCTTGAGCACAGGTACTTGTGCTCAAGCAACGTCCCTGAAGTCTTTTTTGTTATAGGGTGATGATTTTGTCGCAGATTAGCTTTATGATGGTTGGGTTATGGGATATGAATAATAGAGCTAGATTCTCATCTCTCTTGAGCTTGGCAAGAAGTTTGAGGATTTTGGCTTGTATGGGTAGGTCTAGCGATGATACTGGCTCATCACATATTAAAAATTTTGGCTCAACAGCAAGAGCTCTGGCTATATTTATTCGCTGGCGCATACCGCCTGATAGTTTATGTGGATACTGATCTAAAATATCAGGTTTCAGCTCTACCTTTCGCAGAAGTTTCTTTACCTGCTGAAGTATCTTGTTTTTGGCGACTTTCTTGTGAATCAGCAGTGGCTCAGATAATATCTGGCTGACCCTCATCTTTGGATTTAAACTAGCATACGGATCCTGGAAGACGATCTGAACCTTCTGTCTGAATTTCGCTCGAGCTTTTCTCTTCATACGCCACACATCTTCTCCTCTGTAGAAGACCTGGCCAGAGCTTGGCTTAATGAGTCTGCAGATTATCTTTGCAAGTGTCGTCTTCCCACAGCCGGATCTTCCAACAAGCCCTACAGATTGGCCATAGTCTATCTTAAAGCTTGTAGTATCAACAGCCTTAACTTCACCAAAATATTTTGTAATCTCTCTTATCTCTATCATGTTTTTTCCGTAAACCGCACACCGAACACCGTACACCGAAACACCTGTATCGATTATTATAACCTCAGATTCTCAGGCATTGAGGTAATAAGCAGTTTTGTGTATTCCTGTTTAGGCTTTCTAAATAGCGTCTCTGTATCAGCCACCTCAATCACCTTTCCTTCATACATTACAGCTATCATATCAGCAAATCCTTTTATCATGCTGATATCGTGGGTAATAACCAATACTGATAGCCCCAGTTCATCTCGTAGCGACTTTAAAAGATCTAGTATCTCCTTCTCAGTATCTACATCTAGCGCAGTTGTGGGCTCGTCAGCAACTAATAGCTTTGGCTTAGTCGATATAGCCATAGCTATCATAGCTCGTTGCTTCATACCACCTGAAAGTTCGTGTGGATATGAATCAAAGACCCTCTCAGGATCATCCAACCTCGCCTGTCCCAAGGCAGTTAGGACTTTTTTCTTGAGATTACTCTTTGTCGCAAGCTTATGTATTAGCAGAGCCTCACCTATCTGTTCTCCTATTGTAAATACCGGATTAAGAGAGCTGGCTGGCTCTTGGAAGATATATGATACTTCTTTGCCTCTTATATTTCTCATCTTATTCGGAGGTAGTCTTAAGATATTCGTACCATCTAAGACCACAGATCCTGCAACTATCTTTCCATCTTTTGGATCGATTAAATTAGTAATGGATAAGCCCAGTGTAGTCTTTCCGCAACTAGACTCACCAATTAAGGCAAATATAGAGCCTTCAGGGATCCTTAAGCGAATATTGTCTACAGCTGTCAGCTTACAGCCTTCAGCTTTCAGATTTTTTTGCTGAGAGCTGAGAGCTGATGGCTGATTGCTGTAATAGCATACTGTTAGATCATTAATATTTAACATAACATTATTTATGCGAGCTGAAATGTTCCCTTAGGCCCTCTCCTAATAGGTTGTAGCCTAATACTGTTATCAAAATAGCCAGGCCGGGATATAACATTAGCCACCAGCATACACCTAAGGATGATTTACCTTCCATAAGAATATTCCCCCAGCTTGGTGTAGGTGGCTGAACACCCAGTCCTAAAAAACTTAATGACGATTCAACCAATACTGCTGCGGCAATTCCTAATACAGCGCTTACCAATACAGGGGCTATGCCATTGGGAATCAGATGAAATAGTATAATCCTGAAATCACTTGCTCCAAGAGCCCTTGCAGCTAAGATAAATTCTCTCTCCTTTAAACTTAAGATCTCGGCTCTTATTAGACGCGCTACACCCATCCAGCTGGTAAGGCCTATTACAATCATTATATTCATAATATTGGGCTCTAAGACCGCGATGACCGCAAGTATAAGAAAGAATGATGGAAAGCATAGCATCATATCAACAAACCTCATCAATATCGTGTCCATCTTGCCTCCATAATATCCGGCAATGGACCCAATTATTATTCCGATAAAGACTGAAAAGCCAACAGCTACAAATCCTATTGAAAGAGAAATCCGTGAGCCATAGATCATCCTGCTTAAGACATCCCTGCCAAGATAATCTGTACCAAAAAGATGGTCAGCTGAAGGCGCAAGCAAGGCATCGGTTATATTAACTTTTGCAGGATCATGCGGAGAGATGATCGGGGCTAATAGACCAATGATCAAAAATAGCCCTACAATTATCGTGCCAGTTAGTGTTAATTTATTTTGTAATAATGTTTTCATCTGCATTTTCGCGGTCAGAGACCGCTCCTACGTAAACCGTACACCTCAAACCGTAAACCGAAGCATGAGTTTGTTGCGGCCAACAAGCAATTAGGCCGCAACGACGGAGAATTAAGTTCTCTCATACTTTATCCTCGGATCCGCTAATGAATACGATATATCAGCTAAAATATTACCGATCAATGTCAGGAACGCGCCTATAATTAGTACGGCCATAATAACAGGATAGTCCCTTGCCATAACTGACTCATAAAAGAGTCTTCCCATTCCAGGTATGCCGAATATAGACTCAAATATAACACTTCCTCCGATTAACCCTGGGATAGAAAGTCCTAATATAGTGATAACGGGCAATATAGCATTTTTTAGAGCATGTTTATAAACTACAATATGTTCGGGCAATCCTTTTGCACGCGCGGTCTTTATGTAATCCTTATGTAGTACCTCAAGCATATTACTACGCATATATCTGCTCATACCTGCTAAGCCACCAATAGCTGAAACAAATACTGGCAATATCAGGTGATGGCCCATATCCGCAATCTTACCAAACAATGAAAGGCTCTCAAAATCCAGTGAAACAATACCCTGGATAGGAAACCATCCTAATTGAATTCCGAATATAGACATAAGAATCAAAGCAAGCCAGAACTTAGGTACAGCAAATCCTAAAAATACAAATATAGTCATAGATCTATCATAAAATGATCCACTTCTAGCAGCGCTGGATACACCGATAGGTATAGCAATAATCAAAATTATGAAAATAGATAGTATATTGATCAGAAGAGTTATTGGAATTCGCTCCGCTATCTTTAATATAACTTTACGCCCATCTTTATATGAAGTTCCAAAATCAAATGTCGCTATCATCCTAAACCAATTTAGATACTGCACAATTATAGGTTTATCAAGGCCATACTGCTTGACCAACTTCTCTTTAGCCTCTAGGGAAACTTTGGCATTCAAATCTGTAATTGTACCTACAGGTGTTCCTGGAGAGAGATGAATTACTACAAAAGTTATTATAGATATCCCTATAAGCATGGGAATAATTGATATTAGTCGTTTAATTATATATTTTTTCATGTCGGTGACTCGTCATTGCGAGAAGCGAAGCGACGAAGCAATCTCTAAATTTTGAGATTGCCACGGCCTACTTCGTAGGCCTCGCAATGGGCATAATACTCTTAAATTGTTGTTGCTCTTTTTCATAATTTACT
>JBHPDT010000066.1:0-10928 GCA_042577545.1 Candidatus Omnitrophota bacterium
TTAGAGCTTGGTAAATTAGCTAAGCTCATTTTTAAATATAACGATTTTATAGATGTGTGTCCTATAGCAGGATCGTTCAGGCGACATACCTTTGTTGTAAAAGGAAATTCAGGTAGAGAATATACGCTCTCTCTTAAAATCCCTGGCTACACGAAAGACACACCAGCGGGAAGTAAGCGGTTTGTATCTAAGGAAGATGTTAATCTGGCAAAGAAATTTAGCAAGTGGCCTGGAGGGGACGTGGCTGTAATGCCTGCTGTGGGAACTGTAAGAACTACCGGCAGATTTTGGCTTTACGGCGAACTTATGGATTTTGACGAAAATATGCCATTGCGCATCAATATATTTGTTCACAATGACGGCAGACGCCTCGTTCGCATTATTCCCGGAGGCTATAAGAACGATATATTAGATTACGGATATCATAGGCGCATTGCAAAAGAGTTGGGCACTACAACAGATGCATTACGAAGGAATGTCGCTCTAGAAGTACTGCGAATTGGAAAAAATGTATTGGATGAGGGGTATAAGAACGTATTTGCAGATCCCGATCTACATCTTGAAAACATCTTATTTCTTACAGATGGCAGGGTAATGCTTGTGGCTGATTTTACAGGTCTTGAAAAGGCATCATTGTCTGAAGAAGAGAAGAGGGAAGAGCTAAGGGAGATGCTTGAGGACTGGATAAGAGAGTACGAACTGGATTTTGATGAACTTTACAAAGAAGCATTAAATTCAGATGAGGAAGTAACGCCTTACGTTTTGGCTAGACCAACTAATACAAAATCCTCCTCAGCTGGAGCAGAGCCTCAGAGATACTCCAGGAAAGGCAGGCCCAAAAGACCTACAAGTGCAGATGACGACTCTTATAATGAATACGGTTACAATAATAGTAAATCTAGACGCAACAGGAGTATGAACAGGCAGCCAAAAGAGCAAGGTCCTAATAGTGCCAAAAGAGGTAGAAGAAGGGATCCTAGAATTAGCAAGGCAGAAACACGCAGACAGGAACAATTGGCTGGTGCCAGGAAGCTGATGGTACAGGGCGAGGCCTATATAGCTCTTGATAGCCCTGAAACTGCCAAAACTTTCTTCTTAAAAGCAGTGCCCGCGTTTGCTCAGATAGGGGAGTTTGAGGATGCGCTAATAGCGCAGCTCAAAACTATAGAATGTAATGAAGCGCTCGGTGATAATAAAGAATTAGTTATGGCTTATATCTCTTTAGGAATACTCTATCAGGAGCGCCTAAATAAGCCGGATGAAGCTATTGCTGCCCTCAAGAAAGTTGTTGAAATATGCATAGAAAATAATCTTCCGGTAAACTATGTTACAGCGCTTATTAGACTAGGTAACTTATATAAGGCTAGTGGTCAACGCGCGCTCTCTTCAGAGGCTTTTGATGAGGCAGGTCAGATCCACTTCAATCTTGCTGGAAAAGCAGAAGGAAGGAGAAGGGAAAATCACTTAGGTGACGCCGCACATGCGTGGTCTGCAGCGTCTTTAGGCTGGAGGCATGAAGAGAATTTCCGAGCTTCTGGAGAATCATCAGCGCTGGCTGCCAAAGCTAATGAGCAAGCAGGCGGACCTGGGATGGCTTGCAGGGCATATGTACGCGCGGTAGCAGCTTTTCAAGAAGTTAAGGCAGATGATCGAGCAGCAGAGTGCCGCGCTCAAGCATACAGAATTCTACACGATACAGCTACTGACCTAGTTAGGGAAAAGCAATTAACGGTGTTTCAACCACAATACTTAGGGTGGTTAGTAATCAGAAAATTCAGTCCTTTGTTTACAAGTGATACAGAGGTCATTGCAAAAGAAATTCTTAATGATGCTACTCATGATGTTTGTACCAAATCCTCATCCTCAGGATTTGGGCCATTTCAAGAAGAAGAATTCAGGCTCGATTCAGCAATTAGCTTTCACAATAGGCTACATTTCACAAAGGCTATGCAGGACTTCGCAATTAGCTTTTTTTATGACTTTGCTATGAAGCTCAAGGCTCAGGATGCTGCAAGCGCATTTGCTCACATAAAGATGCTTGAGCAATTGAATGCTGCATGGATGGGAATGCGGAGTGAGCTTGTGCCTGCGGCCGCTAAGTTAAGCTGGCCTGATAAGGTAAGACTGTTGTCATACTTTCTCTATGGTGAAATTGTCTCTGAACAAGAGTTGGCGCACAGGCTTGATCTGAAAGGTAGAAAGAATATACATTTCTTAGAGAATGCAAGGATCTTAGCTGCTGAAGTAAATCAACAGATTGCTGAAACAGGCGATACTTTTATGTTTAGAGAGTTACTAGGCAGATTTAGAGCATATCAGAGAATTAGGAAAGAAGCTCTTGAAACCGTGGGGTATACTGCGCTTGGAGATAATGATAGCCATGACACGGATCAGCCGGAGGCGTCGGATTCTGATACGGATTACGATCTAGACCTTCTTAAAAGATACCTTAATATCGTTATGCATTTCGAAGAACTAGTTCCATCTTTTGAGTCGAGAACACCTGCTAAGACAGTTGTTGAGTTCCCGCCTCCGTTTGACGGACCATCTCAAATACAGGGTACAAGAATGCTGCAAGAGCGTAGGGCAGATCTAGCTATCAGCTCCGCCGCATAAAAAGGGGACGGTTCTATTTTTTAAGTTGTCATCCCGCGTCCGCCACCTTCGGTGGCGAGATCTCGCCAAAGGCGGACAAGCGGGAATCTAGTGAGCATAAAAAAATATGATAAAAAGTAATCAGATAAACAAGATAGTCGCAGCGCTAGTAATTCTAGTACTTACTGCTAACCAGATCACATGGTCATATCCACCTGAGACTAGCAGTCTGCGCCCCACTGGAAACAGTATTCACTCTGCATTAGAGCTCGCCTTCCTTTTTAGGCTTAACGAAGCTATAGTTATTGAGATTGATGAATATGGAACAGATGTTAATGCCATGAATGCAGGGGGCAAAATATCTGATTTAGTGCGACCAATTGCTTCTGAGGGCAGGCCAAAATTTTTAAAAGTTGGTAAAGCATCAGATATTGAACTAGGGTATAATTCAATTTATAAGCATTGGTTATTGTATGGTGGCTTTTTGAACGCTTGCATCAAGGCGCAGATACGCAAGGTGCTTGAGAAGAGATCAGCTGGCAAGGTTGGCCAAAAGACCTGGATCGGACTTCCACTCTTCGCAATCAATAAAACGTGTAATCGCCACGATGGCACCGGGAATGTGCCAATATGTGATGATATGGCATCTATACCAGATTTAATAGCCGCAAATTCCAAGCCTGGCAATATCTCTTCAGGTCAGCTGGAGCACATAGAGAAACCTCGTTATTTCCTCGATTTTGCATATGACCCAGCACTAAAAATTATAATAAGAAAAGACGGTAGAGTGTTGAGAACCTTGAACGAAGACGGTGTATTCACATTTATTCTAGATTTTTATACATCCAAAGAGTCCATGTATAAAAATGCTTTTGCAGGAGACATTCAAAAACCCTCCTCCGCCGGCATGGGCATTGCTGAGATAAAGGCCAAAGTGCGAGAGATTATCGAGGTTCATGCTCCGGATCTCAACACAGAACCTTTTGTAGAGTCTCTCTCTAATTATATAAAGGCGCTGCCTAGGCACGGTTATATCGACCTGCTAAAACATGTACACACAGATATATACTTACGTGCAAAGGAGGTTGTAATATATCGCGCCTTGGCTGACGACGCTCTACAGGGGGTAGTAACGGAGTTAATTGAAGATCTTATAAAAAAGGGGTTGATTGTAGTAAAATTTACTCCTCCATCTGCATTAAAGCTTCCACCTGAGCAGAGAGAGACCATACCGCGTGTTACCGTCTCCCAGGATGAGAAAGACTTTGCTTTTGGAGAAGAGTATCGAAGAGTTGTTGAAAAATGTATAGGTGTAGACGAAGAAGACTGTGACTGGAATTATATCTTAGTCAATGGCGAATTGTTTAAGGAGCCGGTAGGTTTTTCCGGACAGTGGATACTGATTAGCAATTCAGAAAAAAAGCTTTTACAGCATGAGAGCATAAGAGTTTTAAAGTCATTTGGACTTATGCTGGGACACTTCGCCCAAATAGAAGATAACTCTTTTGAAGTAATATTACAAGATGGTCATCCTAGGCCCACCGAGTCAGAGTCAATTATTTTCAATGATATATTCGTTATGACAGTAGGAGGAGATGGAATCATAAGGTTCTATCTATCTTCGAATTTTCTGAACGCCTCATTTATAGCGCAGAGAAGGCTTTGCTATGAGAGCTTTCAGGCGATTGGTAGTTTGGAAGAGAGTATGAAAGAACAGGCTAAAGTCATAGGAAAGGAGCCCTCTAGACCAGCTTATTCTGACATAGAAACAAAGAAAAAGGTAGTCTTTCTATGTGATGCTGCGTATTCTAGTAAAATTACATTATTGGCTCCACCGCCTGCTTATCATTATCTTGCGGCAGAGCTCACAAAACGTGGCATAGAAACCGAAATTCATTACACGACAGATGGTAAAAATTTAATAATACCTGAGGAAAAAAATAATGGAACCTTTGCATTGCAGATGCCAGAGGGATCACCAGGGTTGAGACCACCCACCATAGAGGCGCTAACAGAAAGAGAGGATATAGGCCTCTTTGCTTTCTTAAGTGTGTGTGAAGACTCTTACCATCTATATAAAAGAGCGGCACTCAGCATAAAGGATAATAGTAAAATACCTATAATTGCTGGTGGGCCTTTCTTTACATTAGCGCCAGAGCATGCCTTTGCGCATTTCCCTGAAGTTACTGCCTCAATTCGCGGAGAGGCCGAAGACGTAATAGCGGACCTTGCGATATCTCTTATCAAAATTGGCATTGCCGAGCATGTTAACCAAGACTCACTGCGCACGCTCTCAGCAATGGACAACTTAATGTTTAGCTCAGACAATGTAACTATCTGCAATAATATTGCTCAGCAGAGAATAGTAGATATAAATAATGTAGCGCTAATTGAAAGCGATTTCTCATTCCTTGGGCCAGGCGAGCTTCAATATGATTTAATGATCTCATTCTCTAGAGGTTGTCCGCACAGGTGCAAGTGGTGCGCTCGAGTTCATAAGAGAGGACCTAGAAGAATGAGCGTGGATAATAAGATGAGAGTATTAGAGAATTACAGATCAAGGATAGAGGAAGTCGGGGCGACTCTCGCACTTGGTGAAAGGCTACCAAACGCTTGCCGCACAATATACGTATACGATGATGATATGCTATTACACAGAGAGAGCGCTATGGAATTTCTTGAGCGATTCGCCAAGCTGCATCACGACGCCAATTTTCTGCTAAAGAATATCCAGACTTCCATACCTTCACTACTCTCTAATGAGAGAGATGAGCAAGGCTACAGGTACATAGACACTGAATTACTCGATTGTATAAAGAGATATGAGAAGATGTTTGTTGAGGGAAAAGGCAGGCTGGTCTTGGGGACAGACGCAGTGATACTAAAAGAGATCATGAGGCAGCTTAAGGGCCAGGTTATCGACAACGGCAAACCTGGATATTTTCCACAGGAGGTAGCGAGGATTGTTGATGCTTGCGAGGACCGTGAGATCAGTAATTATCATTATATGGTCCTGTCAAATATAGAAACAAGTTGGGATGATTTTTTCGATACATTATACATGGTCTTTGACATAGGGTATGGGAAAGAGCATTTCCAACTAAATAAACCACCCAATATGACCGTATCCTCTTGCTACACATCGGATAGTTATAAGCAAATAGCTGAAAATGAATTAACAGGACAGCTCTTGGTCGATATTGAACCTATGAATCCGAGTTTCGAAGAATTTGCCTACCCTATTGTTGATATAGATATCCCACCTAAACTTGGTGAGGTAAGCTTCGTTTATGACCTATGGCCGGGCTTCCACTACTACTTTACCATGTCTAGTAATAGCTCATTTGGAGGCAAAAAGCTGGGCACGCTCGGTGGCGCATCTATGGAGATAATTATCAAGATGCTCAGCTTCCAACTCGAGACATACCGTAACCCTGTGTTGGCTGAGGCGCTTAGGATCTCCAGAGCTACTCTAGCCCGCATTGAAGCTGAAAAAGTAAAGCGTGCTGGTGGGGAAGTAGGGGGTGTTCGTGAACTTTCACCAGACGAAACCAAACCCTCATCAGCTGGTACTAAGTGGAGCGCAAGGGTTGATGGAGATCAACTGGTTATGAGAGATAGGCTTTCTAGAAGATATGAGTACTACAAGCTGGACAACGCGGATGCGCACATTGCAGCGAAAAGACTAGAGTCATTTGTTTCGCGATATGATAAGGTAAGAATGTGGGTCTTTGACATAGATGGAGTTATCTCAGCAGATCTCATACCATTTTTAGCCGGTATTCTTGATGACGATCAAATCCTGGTTATTAATACAGGAAGAAGGCATGAGATTACCACTGGACTTGAAGACGCTATCCTATCAGCGCAAGAGACAGTTAATGGTAGATTCTTCTCGTTCTATGAAAACGGAGCATGGGGCATTGATCATAAAGCTGGGAAGGAGATAATTCTTACGGAAGATATTTTTGGCATAGAGTCTCAGAGGTTAATTAACGATTATCTACGCTCACTTGATATTTTTATGGATGAGAACGGCACGATCTTCGAGACTGCTGATGAATGCCTAGGATTACCGGTTGTTGGTGGAACCGGTTATAAACGCTTTGGATGCGCCCTCTTTGTGCGAGAAGGCCTATACAGATCGAGCATGCTAAGAGAATGGGCTAAGGCGGTCCCAGCTCTTATAAAAGCGAGGTTTCCAGGCTTGCCAGAGCTATCAGCTCATGCTACATCTACTGGAATAGATATATGCTTGAGTACAGTTCATAAAGGCATCCCTATAGACAAGCTGATGGAAGATATGGACATTACTGAGAATGAGGTTGTTACAATGGATGATAAGGGGAGAGGCAATGGGAGAGCTATGCTCGAGATGCCGAATGGTTTCTGTGTTCAGGACTTTGATCCTGAATCTCAATTCCAGATCGCAATTTCACAAGTAATTGGCATGGGAGAACAAAGAGCGGCTAAATGGATTCTTGAGCATTTTGGCCCGAAACCTTCAAAAAAGCAGCATAGAGCAGATATCGTACTACCTTATATACCGACTATTGAAGAAGCCATACCTAATGCAACTATAGCTGATGCAAAGCGGCTCTGCCCTGGAAGACAGTGTCTAATCGACATACTCATCAAAAGCGCCGCCTAACCCCCGATTCCCATTGCTTTCTATATAGTGCTATGGCATAATAACATAAATTTGTAGGAGAATACAAAAACCCCTGGCGGAGTTTATCATTAGGGGTTTATCTATTTTATTGAGCCCCTATGTTTAGGCAGGGTTTGGTAAAAATGAAACAACTTAATAAAATTATATCAGTAATCCTAAGCGTGGCTCTGGTGGTAACTAACCTACCAGCTGATCTGTTCGTAAAGAGACCAGCAGTAGCTTCTGCATATGCGCTGCGTCCGCTAGCGCATAGAGCCAGGTTTGGCCAAGGTGTTACTTCACCGTCAGTTCACAATGATCCTGCTGATTCTCAAAAACCCATTACCCCATCCAAAAAAACCAAGATTGATTTTACTCTCGAGGGATATAAAGACAATCCGGTCTTTTGGTTTCTGGTGGGTTGCGTTACTTTACTATTCTTCACTACTGGTTTTGCTCTTATTTCTACCAATCTTGGTCTTGTAATTTCGAGCAACCCATCCTATCCATGGAATATTGCTATTCCAGTATTACTTCTAGTTATCTCGGACTTTATTGGCAGATGGATTCTTAACAGCAGCTTTCTTTATGATACTCTACAGCGAAAATCAGGGAGTTCTAATAAGGAACCGTTTCGCATGAGAAGCCCAAGACTAGATACGAGATTATCAGCGCTGAATATACTACTACTCAGTGTCTTTAATATTGTTGAGGTGGTTGAAGTAGGGATACTCTTTCATTTCATCAGGACATTCTTCCCAGGGGATATGTATGGTTCCCTTAGAGGTGTTATTGGGATAGTTGGGGGTAGTTTTATATATGTTCTCCACTTTTGTTTAATTATCCCAGGCCTTATAAATACGTGGTCACCCCCCGGGCATGCCCGGGGCACCTCACAGGTCAAATTTCATTTGACCTGAATCCAGGTCTCCTTGATATTTAATATAACGTTGTATTGCATGCTCATCAATGCCAACCGTTGAAACGAAATATCCTGGGGACCACATTATTTCTTTTTCTCCATACACTTTCTTAAACAATCTATATCTATCACGAAATATGCTTGATGACTTAGACTTCAGCTTTCCTACAACATTTGAGACTGCATACTTCGGTGGTATTACTGCCATCATGTGTATGTGCTCACGCTGCACGTTAACTTCTTGTATTTCAACGCCTGGCATTGATCGGGTTGCTTTGTACAATAGCCTCTTCAAGTGATCTTTCAGCCCTGGATTAAAAAGCTTGCGACGATACTTTGTAACCCACACTATATGATATTGTACTCTGTATACACTATGGTTTGATCTTCTTGCTTGCATCTCTTTGTCATCTCAAAGTATCGTCCTTTGCCATTCACCCCCGGGCATGCCCGGGGAACCCAAAGCGGCGTATGGGCCATGCGATCAATCAAACAGGAATCTCATCTATCCCAAGAAGCCTATACCCTTAGGCAACAACTTAAAAAGAATGGCGCTGCTATAATTGCTCGATTTGCTGCTGTGATTGTTATGCAGTATGTATATCAAAACCCAAAGATTGTGCCGCCATCAATTCAGCTTTATGTAGTATATGCTTTAACATTTGGCATAGGAATTTTTGTGGCAGTTGTATCTAATCTAAATAAGGTGTTTGGGGAGAAAAAAATTACCACAGGTATTAATTTACTATTTGGACCCATTCTTCTTGGTGCAGTTATTCTTGGGTATCGACTTTTTGCTGGAAATATACTTCCAGGGCTATCGGGCGCTGCGATTATTTTCATATTGTCTTTAACAGGCATATACTATAATGTTGTTGGCAGCAGGACTATAATAAATCGATGGATTGCGAACTCTTTTAAGATAGTCTTCTTTGGCTTCCCAGCCATTATTTTTTTAAGCAAAGCGATCGCATTAATAGCCAAAGATTATGTAGGCTTGGGCCTGCTTGCTATGAGTTATGCGATAATAGCATGGGGTACCATGGCTATTATTCTTTCAAAAGGATTACAGCAACTAGTAGGGCTTGATTTTCCAGATCCCATGAGAGAAGAGCAACAGCCACCAAGCAGCGTACCTACAGAATCAAGAAATGGTCCAGATCAGGGATTTGTTCTCTACCAATTAGCACCTGATCCTATAGCCGCTGCACTTGGTGGACCACCTAGAAGCCTCAGAGTCACTACACCTATTGTTGCAGGAAAAGAACTAGTTTTCCCGAGAGCAGCCCAACCCCCCGTGAGGTTGCCAAAAACAGCAATCAACGCCGCTGCCTAAACCCACCGCATACCCCCGTTATACGGCCAATTTCAAACTTATATTAAGAAAAATGCCCTTTTCACTTGATGGCATGATACTTTTAATGTACGATAAAGAGAACGGAAAAAAGGGGGTAGAAATGAAGTTAATGAAATATGCCATTTATTTTTTGTGTCTTTCTTCCATGGCTATATGTACTTCCGACGTATTTTCTGAAAATGATGAGATCAGCAATGTCTCTGACAATACGCACATAAAAACATTTAAATCAAGGCCTGTTGTTGTCCAAGGCAGCGGCATGGTCAGAATTGGAGGGGGGCAGATCAACGCGGAGCCTGATCTGGTAATTAAGAGAGTCACGTTAAAAGATACTCGAATTCCCTATATGGGTAAACTAGATGGCACTTACACTATAAAAAATATAGGTTCTGCTGCTATTAGCGGCTCTATAGTCTGCTCTATCGATACACTTCCCCCGCTCTCATCTATGGGCTTCTTACGCATCGGAGATGGGCTCAAGCCTGGCGAAGAGAAGAGAAAGAGTTTTTCATTTGATTCCAGGAAAGATTGGAAACCTGACAAATACAGACTTTCCATTACAGCAGATTCCAACCGAAATATTACTGAGTCTGATGAGTTTAATAACACCTCCAAAGATATTCAATTTGAAATATATGAGAAAAAACCCGACATTATAATCAAGAAGATTTGGATGGATAAGAACAAGTTTGCCTATGGAGAAAAGATAAAACTCCATTATAATGTAAAGAATATTGGTCAAGCCAACTATGGTCTTGATATCTACTGCGGGAAGGACCTTATCCCGCGCTGTCCTATGGGACCTTTATCGATATCAGGTGGTTTGAATGCCTCAGAAGAGAGGATAAGTTGGTTCACACTGCAAAAAGATACGGGTCTTCGTACTAATAAAAGTGAGTCCTGGAAACCAGGTCGTTATAGTCTTACTATGGTAGCGGATCACCAGAACAAAATCGACGAATCCAATGAAAATAACAATAAGTCCAATGTCTTGCAGTTTGACATACTTGAGCCTCCGAAACCAAAGCCTAAGTTAAAGCCAGACCTTGTAATAAATAAGATCTCCATTAACAATGCGAATATACTTCACGGCTCTACTGGCACAAAAATTACATATACCATAAAGAATGAAGGCAAAGGAGCCGTAACTGGACCAATCACTTGTTCGATGAACAGCACCCCTAGCTTTACAACGGGGTATCTGCGTGTAGATGGAGGCCTTAAACCTGGTCAAGAGAAGACCAGCAGTTTTCCCCTTACTGATTGGAAGAATATGAAGGCTGGTAAGTACCGACTCTCTATTACAGCGGATTCCAAGCGCGCTATAGATGAATCTAATGAGAAGAACAACACATCCAAAGATATACAATTCCAGATATATAAGAAAAAACCCGACATTATAA
>JBHPDT010000067.1:0-10848 GCA_042577545.1 Candidatus Omnitrophota bacterium
ATGGAGAAGAGTTTGCTATAGGTTTTAACCCGACATACCTGTTAGACGTGTTAAAAAACATAGACAACGCCAGTCTAAACATAGAGTTGGTAGGCCCTGAAAAACCAGGGGTAATTCGCATAGGTGATGATTACCTGTATATAGTTTTACCTATGCAGGTAACATAGGCGTTATGAAAAAAATCCAACCAACATCCATGAAAGACGTTTTAAAGTTGGCAATAAGAGAGGTAGAATTAAAAACAGATAATATTATAAAGGAACACGACATCTATAAGGTTTGGAGTATGGCGGCAGGAGAAGAGGCAAGCAAACACTCCGCGCCAGTGAAATTTAATAAGAGTAAGCTTGTTGTTGGTGTTGATAGTCCCACATGGATATATCAACTAAGCTTAAATAAGGATAAAATCGAAAAAAAGATCAACGCGATTATTAAATCAGAAAACAAAATAATAGTTCAGTTGAGAGCGGGGGACCGCTCATGTTAGGAGGATACTTAGCAATTAATAAAGAACAGGTTGTTTTAGTTGACCGCGTTGTCGCTGTTTTAAAATATAAGCACAAAAAAAGAAAAAGTAAAATTGTTTTAAGTGACGCTGATTATTATACACCAACTACATCAAAAAAAATGATCGAAAGGTTATGTAATGCCAAAAGACAAAAACAAGCCAACTAAAACCAAAAAGAAACCAGAATCAATAAAAAAGGCGCCGGCAAAACAGAAGTTGGGAGCCCCCACGAAAAGCGAGGTCGCGGGTGAGCAGAAACCAGCAGGCACCAAATATGACGCGCGCACCATACAGGTTTTAGAGGGCATAGAGGCTGTACGAAGAAGGCCAGCAATGTACATAGGTGATACTGGGAAAAAAGGGCTTCACCACCTGGTTTATGAGGTTACAGATAATAGTATTGACGAGTCTATGGCCGGTTTTTGCAAGGATATTAATGTTATAATACATACTAACAATAGCGTTACTGTTACCGATGATGGGCGCGGCATTCCAGTAGATATACACAAAACCCAAAAGAAACCAGCGGTAGAGGTTGTTTTAACTACATTACACGCTGGCGGTAAGTTTGATCATAGAACATATAAGGTTTCAGGCGGGCTGCACGGCGTTGGCGTCAGCGTGGTTAACGCGCTCTCTGAGTGGCTGGAGGTAGAAGTAAAAAGAGATGGGAAAATTTATCACCAGCGCTATAAGCAGGGCAGAACCCAAACCAAACTCACGGTTATAGGTAAGACGCAAAAGACCGGAACAAAGGTAACATTTAAACCTGATACGAGCATATTTCAAGATAGCAACACCTTTAGTTTTGAGACCCTTGCAAACCGAATGCGGGAATTAGCGTTTTTAAATAAAGGCATAAAAATAACATTAAAAGATGAGAACGCCGACAAAGAGGCAGAGTTTAAGTTTGAGGGTGGCTTGATTTCATTTGTGCAACACTTAAATACCAACAAAAATCCGCTCCATAAAAAAGTTATATATGTGCAACGAGAAAAAGATAATGTTTTTGTTGAAGCGGCCATGCAGTATAATGACGGATACGCAGAAACCTTATTCAGCTTTGCTAACAATATTAACACAATCGAGGGCGGAACACACCTAAGCGGATTTAAGTCAGCTTTAACAAGGGCGGCAAACCAGTATTGTAAAAACAAAAAACTTTTAAAGAACCTCGATTCTAATCTTTCCGGCGATGACATAAGAGAGGGACTTACAGGCATTATAAGCGTCAGGCTGCCTAATCCGCAGTTTGAAGGACAGACAAAGACCAAGCTTGGTAATGCCGATATAGAGGGCATGGTAGCCTCTATGGTCAATGATTCATTGGGCGCGTTTTTTGAGGAGAACCCATCAGTTGCAAATAAGATCGTAGAAAAGGCGACCTTAGCTGCCCGAGCAAGAGAGGCTGCGAGAAAAGCTCGAGAGCTAACCAGGCGAAAAGGCGCCCTTGAGATATCGGGGCTTCCTGGAAAGCTCTCAGACTGCACAGAAAAAGATCCATCAATCTGTGAGCTATATCTTGTTGAGGGTGATTCTGCCGGCGGCTCTGCGAGGCAAGGGCGAGACCGCAGGTTTCAAGCCATATTACCTTTAAAGGGAAAGATACTTAATGTTGAGAAAGCGCGGCTAGACAAGATCTTGTCTAATGAGGAGATCCGAACAGTTGTTACAGCGCTAGGGTGTGGCATTGGAGAAGAGTTTAATATAGAAAAACTGCGATATGGAAAGCTGATACTAATGGCAGATGCCGATGTTGACGGTTCACATATACGCACGCTGATTCTTACTTTGTTATATAGGCAGATGTATAAGCTAGTTGAGAACAATAATGTATATATAGCGCAACCACCGCTATATAAGATAAAGAGGGGCAAGAGAGAAGAGTATATTAAGACAGAAGAACAGATGGAGGAGGTGCTTATTGAGCTAGGCACAGAAGAGGTTCTTCTGGTTAAGACAAAAGGCAAAAAAGAGATAGGGCCTAAGCAGTTACAGGAACTAATAGCTGTTCTTATGCAGCTTGAGAAGCTTGGCCGCTCAATTGAGCGACGTGGAGTGAAATTGCAAAATTATATGGGTTTAAAGCATCAAAAGACCAAAAAACTACCCATTTTTATGGTAAAAGTGGAGGATGACACCCATTTCCTCTATTCTGACAAGGAGCTAGCTAAGCTTGTTCAAGATCGGGAGAAGAAGCTTGGTAAAACGATAGAGATACATGATGAGAGCGATAAGAATAAAGCCACAAAGATGGATGTAGATGTTGTGGAATTTTTCGAAGCAGAAGAGATTGAGAGGATCACATCTAAGCTTGAGAAGCTCGGGCTCTCACCAGGAGAGGATTATGAAGAAGTTGAAGAGCTTGTAGTGGGCAGCAAACAGAAGAAGCAAAAGAAGGCATCTTCGCAAACCCCTCAAACCCTCTTTAAGCTTAAGGCAGATGGTGAAACAGTGCCGATATTTTTCCTAAAGGAACTCCTATCAACAATAAAGGATCGAGCGAGGAAGGGCATGGTTATACAACGCTACAAAGGTCTCGGCGAGATGAACCCAGAACAGCTATGGGAGACCACAATGGACCCGGAAAAGAGAACGCTCTTAAACGTTAGGCTAGAGGATGCTGTTAAGGCTGACGAGATGTTTACTGTGCTGATGGGCGATGCTGTTGAGCCCAGGCGCGCATTTATTGAGAAGCACGCAAGGGAAGTAACGAATTTGGACATATAAAGAACGGTTTTCGGTGTTCGGTTTACGGTTTACGCTAGTGCGTGGACGAAAACCTAAAACCGATAACCGCACACCGATCACATGGGACAAGGAGCAGCATGTATACACAAGGGGAAAAAATAACACCACGCTATATAGAAGATGAGATTAAGGACTCATATATAAATTACGCAATGAGCGTAATTGTTGGCAGGGCGCTGCCCGATGTTCGTGATGGGCTAAAGCCGGTACAGAGGAGAATACTCTACACCATGAATGGACTGGCTCTACAGCATAGCAAGCCGTATAAGAAGAGCGCGCGTATTGTGGGAGACTGCCTAGGTAGATATCACCCGCATGGTGATAGCGCGGTCTATGATGCCTTGACGCGCATGGTGCAGGATTTTTCTCTTCGTTACCCGCTTATTGATGGGCAAGGCAACTGGGGCTCTGTTGATGGAGATCCTGCCGCCGCGATGCGATATACTGAGGCGCGCATGGCTACTATAGCTGATGAGCTGCTCGCGGACATAGATAAAGATACCGTAGATTTTTCTCCTAATTTTGACGAGTCACTTAAAGAGCCGACGATTCTTCCGTCAGCCTTGCCCACACTTCTGGTAAATGGTTGTAGTGGTATAGCAGTCGGCATGGCAACGAATATTCCACCGCACAATTTAAATGAGATAGCGGACGGGATCATGATGGTGATCGATGACCCCAAGGTAGAGATTAAAGATCTTATGAAGATAGTAAAAGGCCCTGATTTTCCAACAGGAGCGACAATCTGTGGGAAAGAGGGCCTAAAAAGCGCCCTTACAACAGGTCGTGGCATTGTTAAGATGCATGCCAGGGCGCAGATCGAAGAACTTCGCGGCGGTAAAGAGGTTATTGTTGTAACAGAGATCCCCTACCAGGTGAACAAGAGTAATCTGATAGAATCTATAGCCAAGCTTGTAAACGAGAAGAAGGTCGAGGGGATATCAGATATACGCGATGAATCTGACAAGGATGGAATTCGTATTGTTATTGAGCTTAAGCGTGACAGGCCAGCGCAGATAATTCTTAATCAACTATATAAACATACCCAGCTTTCATCAAGCTTTGGAATTATAATGTTGGCCTTAGTGCATAACCAGCCGAGATTGCTTAATCTTCGTCAACTCTTCGATCTTTATATTGAGCATAGACAGAATATTATAACAAGGCGCACCCGCTATATGCTTCGCAAGGCGCAAGAGAGGGCCCATATTTTAGAGGGCCTAAAGATAGCTTTAAAATTTATAGATAAGATCATAAAGACCATTAAGCAGTCCAAAGACACTAAGGCCGCAAAAGCCGCGCTGATGAAAAACTTTGATTTAAGCGATCCGCAGTCTCAAGCGATCTTAGAGATGCAGTTGCAAAGACTAACAGCTCTTGAGCAATCTAAGATAGATGCCGAATATCTAGAGCTTATTAAAAAGATAGACATATACGAATCTATACTCGCAAGCCCCAAAAAGATCCTTGGTATTATAAAAGACGAGCTTGATGCGCTTAAGAAGAAGTACGGTGATGAGCGCAGAACAGACATAGTTGCTGAGGTTGGCGATCTAAAAGTAGAAGATTTTATAGCGGAAGAGGATGTTGTTATAACCATGAGCCACAGCGGGTATATAAAACGCCTCCCTGTTAGCAGTTACCGTCAGCAAAAGCGCGGCGGCAAGGGCATGATGGGAGCTGATTTACGGGAAGAGGATTTTATAGAGCGTCTTTTCATAGCCACAACTCACGAGCACCTACTCTTTTTTACTAATAAAGGCAAGGTCTACTGGCTTAAGGTTCATGAGATACCGCAGGCAAGCAAGACATCAAAAGGCAAGGCCATTGTTAATTTGTTACAGCTCTCACCCGACGAGAATGTGAAAGCCGTCGTTAGGGTAAAAGACTTTGACAGAGAGGGCTCCTTGGTGATGGTCACAGAAAAAGGCCTGATAAAGAAGACAGCTCTTTCCGCATATGCAAACCCAAGAAAAGGGGGCATAATCGGCATAACTGTTGAGCCTGAGGACAATCTTATAGCAGTTGCTCTTACGGATGGACAACAGGAGGTTATACTAGGGACCAAAGAAGGAAAAGCAATAAGATTCAAAGAGAAAGACGTTAGAGATATGGGGCGTTCGGCAAAAGGCGTTAAGGGCATAACCCTGGGCAAGAAAGATGCGGTCATTGGCATGGTTATTGCGCGAGAGGGCATGACGCTTCTTACGGTTTCCAGCAAAGGGTTTGGAAAGCGCACCCCGATCAGTGAATATAGATTGCAATCAAGAGGCGGTAAAGGTATAATTAATATCAAAACAACACCCAAAACAGGGGATGCTGTTACTATTAAGATGGCTGGAGACAGGGATGAGGTTATGATCATTACTGAGAGCGGCATTATCATGCGCACACCTGTTAAGGGCATAAGAGCAAGCGGTCGTTCTACTCAAGGCGTTAAAGTTATCGCTATGAAGGGTGCGAGCGACACAGTATCAGCTGTAGCCTCTGTTGTTGGTGAAGAAGATTAATGGGGACGGTCCTAAAGGGGACACGTCTGAGCACAAAAATTGTTGAAATTTCAGTATTTTTTCAAATAGCGCGACCCCATCGTCTAGTGGCCTAGGACAAGGGCTTTTCGAGCCCTCGACGGGGGTTCGACTCCCCCTGGGGTCGCCATCAATTCGGACACCCTTGTAACCTAAATAGTTACAAGAGGTTATATAATTATGTCATTCCCGCGAAAGCGGGAATCCAGGCATTAAGGGAAGTTAAAGCGTTTCAAAAACGCGCTTTAACTTCCCTTTTTTGTTTTATACCTATCCGTAGGAGCGGCCTCCGGCCGCGAATTAATTATTCTCAAAAGCATAGTTCAAAAACTGAACTCAGCTTTAAGCACAGCATATTTCAAATTTTGAACCCTCTATATATATGAAATAGAGAAAAGATAAATAAATGAGAAAATTATACCCATTCGGCTGGATAGACAGAGACTTAAAAGACCTAGGTTTTTTAAGAGACATGTCTGCATCAGCAGCAAAGCTTTATGTCCTCTATGTTTTAGCAGGCGGCATAGAGGGAAGGAGCTGTTACAGCACAAAAGCGCTGAGAGAGGCAACAGGCCTTGCAAATGCCACTATACACAGGGCAAGGCAGGAACTTATAGATATGAGACTTATAACAACACAAAAAGAGATGATCCACGGCCATAAGAATAAAAAACCGAAGGTATGGGTAGAGTTACAGGATTTGCCTGTTGACAGACTCGAAATCAAACAACGCAGGGAAAAGGCACAGCACGCAGTAATAAGCCGTAGAAGCCGCCTCTCCCTCGACTGCGCTCGGGATAGGCCGGCGGCGAAAAAGCACACATACACCATGCCTAGCTGGATGAGGCTCGGCGCAGAGCGCTTAAGAAGAAAACGAGAAACCCATGTTTAATATATGGAGAATGCTTAAGACCCCATACGCCTATCATGATTATTTCTGGATAGACGTTATTTTAATAAAGCAAACCCGCAAAGCCATGTTAATAGAGTTTGATGGAAAGCAGGCGTGGCTTCCCAAGGCATGGGTCTTAAATTGCTGGCTTACACAAGGAGCCAATAATCTAACCGTTCTCTCTATTCAAATATCCTTATACCATTGGGCCAAAAAATTTTCATAATCTTCTGCCGCAACCTTGTCTTGTAATAATTCATAAGGTATACTTAATGGTAAGATAGTGAAGGTATTTTTTGCCCAAAAAATCAATGCTTTTATAAAGCATGCGTGGGGGTGTTTTTACTTATTTTTAATCAGGTGAAAGCATAAATATGAAAAAGGTAATTACTACAACAACCATAATTCTTTTCTTGATAGCAGAGCCAGGATTCTGTCTTCGTCCTGCCTCATATCAAAAATCAGCAGAACAAAAAGCAGGGGGTGATTTAAGTAAAGCATATGGCTTAGCTGATGATTCAGAAACAGAAAGGCTTGTTAGCCCCCTAATTGCTAAAATCCGTGAAATGGATTACAGTGATGACCCCAGGGCTGGTTTTATCCTTGAGAAAGAAACGTTTGGAAGCTTATTAGAAGCCATTGCTGTGCGCTTATTGTCTTTTTATGAAACCGCAGATTATGATAGATATGATTATTGGATTAAATCAATTGTAAGCATACTTGCTAGTGAAGGTTTTTCCGAAAGAGCAATTATAGAAATTATTGGAGAGGGCAAAGTCTGGCCTGCTCCAAGCGCAGGCATAATAGATGTGGCAATATCTATATTGAGGGAAAGATCAGCGCAGGAGGATGGGCCAGGGGCTGTAGCCTTAATAAAGCGAATAGCGAAGAATCAAGGAAAGATATTAGAAATAGGCCCTGGCAAGGGAGAGTTTATCAAGGCTTTAATGGGTGAAGGCATCTTACCAGCGAATCACGAGGAAATAATGCAAGCCATTGACAACGATGAAGAGCAGATAGCGAAAGCAAAAGACAATGGTGTAACAGTTATCAATAAAAATGCCACGACACTAGATGCTTCTTTTGGAGCATTTGACATGGTATTTATTGGTTATCCTGAGACATTTGATATGCGATTATTTGATGATATTTTTATGAGAGCCCTCAGCGCATTAAAACCAGGGGGGCTCTTAGTAATACTAAGCCAACACGCTGCTGCTATAGATAACCACTTTTTCTCAATGCAAAACGTAATAAAGCATTCAAGAAGACTTGTTACGGAACAGCTTCCTCGGACAGAGTGGACATTTAAAACAACCTATCAATATACGGTGGTTAAGGCTTTGCCAACATTGTATTCCGGGGATGATATTAAGAAAATTATAGAGGAAGCACAAACACGCTCTAGGCAAAACGTGTCTGCTGTTTCTGGGCCAAGCAAAGGCGTAGGTGTGAGGCAAAATATATCGCTGCAGATACAAAGCGCCGCATAAATAAGTGCCCAAGCAGTGTTCACGCCTTGGCAGCATAAATAGAAACAATATCTTGAGGCCAAGCTAATTAATATGCTATAATATGCACACTTATGGAGTGCTGTGCCAACCATATTTAATCGAAGAAAACATAAGCAATGAAAGCTAAAACCAGTATCCCTATATTTGATGAATGGAGAAAGCAGCCTGAGGATATGCGCCTTGAATTTAAAACGGCACGCAATACGTTTGATACTAAGCGTGATCTACCGGATTATTGTGCTGCGCTTGCAAATGAAGGGGGAGGCAAGTTAATACTCGGTGTTGATCGCAACGGGAAGGTAGTTGGAACTAAGGCATTTAATGGTACGCACACTAGGATATCGCATGAATTATATACAAAGATTAAAATACGCGTCGACACCGAAGAGCTTCGCCATCCTAGTGGCCGCGTCTTAATATTTCATATTCCAGGCCGGCAACCCGGTTGCCTGGTGAAGTCGACAGGAAAGTATAAATATCCTATGAGAATAGGTGAATCTTTGATTGAAATGGACAGCGCTACGCTAAAAAGAATACTTAACGAAACAGAGCCAGACTTTTCGTGTAGTATCGCAGTTGGATTGTCCGAAGTAGAGCTAAGCGACGAAGCTCTGCACACGTTCAAAAGATTATGGTCTCAAAAGTCGGGCAGAAAAGAGTATCAAGAATATTCGAACAACAAAGCATTAGAAGCAGCGGGCCTTGTAGCTGACAAGGGGCTTACTTATGCAGGCTTGATTCTCTTTGGTAAGAAAGAAAATATAGACAAGACTGCTCGAGGTAGCGAGATCATATTTGAGTGGAGGCAAAACGCTGATTCTGTTGCGTATGATTTTAGAAAAACATGGAGAGAGCCATTTTTTAGCATTTATGATACCGTGTGGAGAGTGGTCAATGATCGAAATCTTAGGATCCCCATCCAAGAGGGGCTCTTCCAGCGCGACATATATGCGTTCAATGAAAAAGCAGTCCGTGAAGCTTTTTTAAATGCTGTGGCCCACCGCGATTACACAGTTAACGATAAGTCAATTTTTATCAAGGCATCTCCAAGAGAGTTCTGCATTGAGAGCCCAGGCGGGTTCCCACCCGGCATTACACCAGAAAACATACTTACAAAAACATCGTGGCGAAATCGGCTCATTGCAGAAACACTAGAGAAAGCAGGTCTTGTTGAAAGATCGGGGCAAGGCATGGATGATATCTTTGGAAACACTATCAAAGAAGGAAAAGGGCTGCCGGACCTATCCAGCAGCGATGAGTTTTCTGTAATCCTAAAAATCCCAGCACAAGTCAAGGACAAAAATTTTATACTGTTTCTTGAGAAGATACAGAACGAGAAAGGAGTGGCTTCTTCACTTGAAGAGATTTTAGAATTAGAAAGGATTCGTGAACAGCAGTCGGTTAGCACCCCTGAGTTTAAAAATAAATTTTTGGACCTCGGTATCATAGAAAAGATGGGTAAGACAAGCGGTTCAAAATATATTTTGTCGCACAAATATTACGCCTTTAAAAAGAAAACGGGTATCTATACTAGGTTGTCAGGGATTTCTCGCGATAAACAAAAAGAACTTATAATAAAACACTTAGAAAAAAACAAAAAAGGCTACAGAGATGATTTTGAGGATATTTTTCCTGAGCTTAAACCAATGGATATTTCAAACCTACTGCAGGAATTAAAAAAAGCAAAGCGAATTGTCTATAGGGGGGCCTCAAAGTCGGGGTTTTGGGAGCTTTGTAATTAAATCTATTTTTGCGTTGAAACCAAAAAATGGCCCTTGGGTTGCGTCGAGTATGTGCATAACTAACTAAATTGAATTAAATCTATTCTAAATCAATTCAAAAGAAAAATGAGTCAAACTTTTTGCAAGTATTCCCACAATAAGTAGTGGATATATTTTAAAAAACCTCTTGACAAATGCGTTTGTGTATGCTAATATTACAATAATGACAGACAGGGAGATTGTTGCGAAGATCGAAGCACACTTACAGAAACATAATCTCCGGCAGTACGAGTTAGCACAGCGGCTAGGCATACCACCATCAACAATTAATAGATGGCTGAAAGGCAAAGCAAAGATTTCAAAGTCTTACCGCTACATGCTCGAAAAAGAAGGGATTATATAAGGAATTTTTTTAATGAAAAAATTAGCATATGAAAACGCAAATAGCAATAGGGGAAGAAGTTAAGGGATTTTTTTGTTCATAAAATTAGTGTTTGAGAATGCATTTGCAAATTAGGAGGAGTCTTATGAAAGAGAAGATTGAATTGGCCAGAGACGAGGAGACCAGGGGAAGCATTAATCAGTTCATAGTTGAGTGCATGTTTAGCAAGTATTTTGAGGAGAAGGAAGAAGGTCGCCAGCAGGAGCTGGCTCCTACCGAGAGGGAAAAGGTTGCTGTGTAACAAGCTATGAAAAGAGCGATTGCATATTTAAGAAAATCGACAGATTTGCAGGAGACCTCTTTGGAGCAGCAGAGAGAGAACATTCTGTTGTTTGCTAAGAAGCATGCAATCAAGGTTATTGAACTTTTCGCGGAAGAGGCTTGTGGCGAGAACGTAGAAGGGCGCCCGCAGTTTCGCAGGATGATAGATTATTGCAAATCGCAGCAGGGCTTCGTCGCTTAGCTCTACTTCGGACAATCCAACTGCGATAC
>JBHPDT010000068.1:0-10646 GCA_042577545.1 Candidatus Omnitrophota bacterium
TCAAGTAAAAACTTTAGAGTCTACTGTCAAAGGACACACTTTAGTATACATCATGATCTATTGTAATTTTGAAAAAAGTAGTTGAAATTTTGCTGTTTTTATATACAATATAAGGCACGTTTCTTAAAGTCCATTATCAGGCCCCATCGTCTAGACGGCCTAGGACGCCAGATTCTCATTCTGGTAACAGGGGTTCGAATCCCCTTGGGGCTACCATTCTTCTACGCCCTGCTATTGGTTATCAATGGTAGGGCTTCGAAGGAATAGGTCCTGCGAAGCCCTACTGGAGTTTGCGTGTCAGAGAGCGAAACAGACCCCTTGGGGCCTACCTGCTTAAGCAAGTTTTTGGCTGCCCCCCCCCTACAGAAATATATTAACCTCGATTTTAGTTGACATTTATTGATATGCTGATATAATGAAAATGATTTCAAAAATATGAAAACTTTTTCAGGAGATATTTATGAACCTAACGAAATCTGAGCAGGCGGTACTGAGATCTTTGGCAATTTATTCCGGGGAGGATTTATACGAGAGCCAGATTGCTAAAAACTCCAAGGTAAGCGCGGGTTCAACGAACCAATCGTTAAAAAAACTCCTTAAGAGAAACATGGTTTTACTTGAAAAAAAGGGTAATATGAATTTCTACAGCCTTAATCTAGACAATCCTCTCGTAAGACAATTTAAGGTTTCCCATACGATAGCTAGCCTGGCCGGCCTTATCCATAGGTTAAAATCTATGGCAAAAATTATCATTCTTTTTGGCAGTTGTGCCGAAGGAACTGATACACAGGATAGCGATATTGATATAGCGGTAGTCTCTCAAGCCGAACAAGAAACGCGGAAGATTGTCAAAAAAGAGAATATAACAAGGGAAATCCAGGCATTGATTTTTGCAGCAAGCGATTTTATGAGATTGGCAGAAAATGACAAGCCGCTATATGAACGTATTCAAAAGGGCGTTGTGTTGTGGAGGCGAGATTAATGGATTATTATTTTAAAAGATGCATAGAGAAGAAGAATCTTGTTAAGGCTGATGCGGATAAAGAACTTATAAAAAAAGAATTAACTGCCGCGGGATCTGATTTAAAAGACTCTAGGGACGTTTTCGCTATAGGTAAATATAAGCTGGCTACGATAACCGCCTATTATTGCATGTTCCACGCGGCGAGGGCGCTACTCTATTCAAAAGGGTATCGGGAAAAGAGTCATTTTTGCCTGCGAACAGCCATAAAGAACTTTTTTGTTGATAGTAATATGCTTGAATCGAGCTTTCTTGATGATTATGATATGGCCAAGGATTTAAGGGAGAACGCGGATTACAAGTCAGATTTTTCTAAAGAAGGGGCTAAGCAGTTAATTGTTACAGCGGAAAAGTTTTTGAAGAAAACTCAATTTTTGTTAAAAGATACCATAGGCCCATGAGAAACAGTTTATTGTTAATCCAAAATGATTGTATAGTAAGAAAGAAAAGCTTATCCGTAGTGAACAGCGCGAGTTGGGGATACCATTCTGCTTTGCCGTTTCAAAACTAGTATCCCGGTGCGGCTTCGCAGAAATCTTCATAGGGCTACCATTCTTCCACGCCCTGCTAATGGTTATCAATGGTAGGGCTTCGAAGGAATAGGTCCTGCGAAGCCCTACTGGAGTTTGCGTGTTAGAGAGCGAAACAGACCCCTTGGGGCTACCAACCGCCTTTACATTTGCGTCATCATTAAGGGTCTCATTAAGGGTCAAGTCTTGAAATGTGACTTTACATCAAGAATAACATCCTGTATAATATAATTATGGCAAGACCTCTCAGAATAGAATTCCCCGGCGCGTGGTATCATGTAATGAACCGCGGCAGGCGCAAAGAAAAGATTTTTTTTGATGATGGAGATCGGGAGGCATTCCTTCAAGCCCTAAGCGATGCCCATGAACTTTTTCATATAGAAATACACGCATTTGTATTGATGATGAATCATTACCACCTCCTGGTGCATACCCCCAAATCCAATCTATCGCGTTGCATGAGACATATTAACGGTGTGTACACACAAAAAATAAATATAAAACATAAAATGGATGGTGCTGTGTTTAGGGGCAGGTATAAGTCCATACTTGTTGACGAGGAAGAATACCTATTGGAATTGGTAAGATATATACACAGAAACCCTTTAAAAAAAGGTATAGTGGACCGGCCGCAAGAATACAAGTGGAGTAGCCACCGCATATATATGGACAAAGCTTTAAAGCCAAGATGGATGACACTGGAAGATGTGTTATCAAGGTTCAGCACCAACGAAAGGGAGGCACAGAAGAAATTTAGCAGTTTTATAGATATAAAAGTACCTAAAGATCTATTGAAAAAGCTTGATAGTGTAAAATGGCCAGCGGTACTAGGCGGTAAATTATTTAAGGAAAAGGTTAAAGAAGCTATAAAAGGTAGAGAAATAAATCTGAGAGAGATATCCTCGCACAGGAAAGAGATAATCGACATAGAGAATGACGTGGAAAGCCTGGAAAGACTCATTGAAAGCATTAAAGATAGCTTGGAGACCAAAAGGAAGAACATAGCAGTAAGGAAGGCTTTTATTTATATAATGAGACGTTATTATAGCATGAATCTCAGAGAAATAGGGCAGCGACTGGGTTACCTAACGTATTCGGCGGTATCAAAAAAATATAAAGAAGCGGAAAATGAGATCAGAGAGAGAACGGGTTGTTACAAAGAAGTGGTGAAAGTGCTAAAAGACCTTAAGTCACAAATCAAGATTTGACCCCATTTATCCAGGGCTTCAGAGGACAGCGAAGGCTACTATAGAGATTTGCTGGAAAAAGAAGAGCAAAACATGGGGCATGCGGAACCAATCGAGGATGCAGAGTCAGAGGAAGCGTCCATATTCGAAGACCTGTCGCAGGAACCGTCTGAGGCTGATCCTGATGTGTATTTTAAGAAGAATTACTTTGACCTTGGATATACAGATAGTTTTCTGTGTGTTGGGGTGGCGGTACCTATTTCAAGTGTGCAGCACTTAATGCACGAAGACACTCTTGATGCTATCTTTACAACCGATTTGATAGATGCAGAACATGAATGGACAATTTATCAAAGCGTGCCTCTTAAGCAAGCCATCTTTTTTGCTGACGCAAGAGTCAAAATAGGTTTGCTTGATGCCATAATGTCAGAGTTAGAGCAAAAGGGAGTGAGCGCAACAGATATTGAAGAAAAGGCCCAAGCCCTGTTTAGTAAGGTAGTTTTTATCAGCACTATGCATGACTTAAGTGATGCATTTAATTTTTTGCGCGAAGCTAATATTCTGACTCAGTTCTTGAATGAGGACATTGCTCCTCCGCAGCAACCCGATGGGGCAATGCCCGAGCCCCGCCCTAGCTCTATTAAGGACCATCTTGATATGATCGACTCCGCTGCTTAAATAGTACATTAACCAACAATTTGAAATGACTTATGCTCCGTACCTGAGCAGCTTGCCCTGTACCGGAACGAAATGACTGGTACAGGGAAGCGAATGATACGGGGCAATCTCTTTATAGTCGAAAGATTCGAACCAAAAAGGGGTTTTAGGAGCGAGCGTTAACACGAATAAGTGCCAACAAGCTACGATCGGGCCGCGTAGGTGAGGCGGCTATATACTATTTTTCCCCTATCGGCGTAGTAAGCTACCCTGCGGAAGGAAAAAGAATATTAAGGAAAAACCATCAGGGTTTTTCCTTAAAGAGTGAGCATCTGAGGATTGTTCTAGCATTACCGGAGGCAACCGCAAGATACGACACGATGTGAGATTCCCCTTGGGGCAGTCTTAAGTATTTGCAGTAATCCCGCCGGCCCTAAATAAAGCTTGTGTAATGAAATTTCGACTTGACATATCGAAATTTCATGGTATACTTCTAGTATGGAGATAAAACGAACACAAGAAATAGAGCGTATAAACAAACTCTTTAAAGCCTGCCCGGTTATAGGAATTCTAGGGCCCAGGCAATGTGGTAAGACAACTCTTTCCCGTCAATTTTCAAAGCAGAGGACTTCAGATATTACTTTTTTTGATCTTGAAAATCCTAGGGATTTGCAGCGTCTTCAAGATCCATTATTGGCATTAGAAGGGGCTAAAGGGCTTGTTATTATTGATGAAATTCAAAGAAGCCCAGATCTTTTCCCTGTTCTAAGGGTTCTTGCGGACCGTCCGCGCAGTGCGAAGTATCTGGTGTTAGGGAGTGCCTCACAAGACTTGATTAGGCAAGGGGCAGAGTCCTTGGCTGGACGCATCAGCTATATGGAGATGGGGGGATTTTCTCTAAGGCATGTAGCGGCTAAAGAGTTGGAAAAGCTATGGATTAGAGGAGGTTTTCCGCGATCTTTTCTAGCTGCTAGTGAAAAGATCTCTTATCAATGGCGTGAGGATTTTATACGGACATTTTTAGAAAGGGATATCCCTCAGCTAGGAATTAATATACCAGCTAAATCGTTAGGGCGCTTTTGGAGGATGCTTGCGCATTATCACGGTCAGGTATTCAATGCTTCAGAAATAGGCAGAAGTATGGACGTATCTGACCATACTGCACAGAGATATCTAGACTTACTTTCGGGGACCTTTATGATCAGGCAGTTGAAACCGTGGTATTATAATACGAAAAAGAGGCTTATCAAAAGATCCAAGATATATTTTCGAGATACGGGTATATTACATGCTCTTCTATCATTAGAGAGGAAAAAAGATCTTTTATCGCATCCAAAACTTGGTGCCTCATGGGAAGGATTTGCATTGGAGGAAGCAACAAAAGCCATGCAGTTAAAAGAAGAAGATGCCTTCTTCTGGGGAGTGCACACGGGCGCTGAGCTTGATCTAGTTTTTCAGAAACATGGAAAACTTTACGGAATTGAGGTGAAGTATTCACAGGCTCCATATTTAACATCGTCCATGCGCTATGTCTTAAAAGAGCTCTCTTTGAAACATCTTTGGGTAATTTATCCTGGCAAAGAAACTTATTCATTAAGTCGGAACGTGACAGTTATCCCGTTAGTGGAAGCTTATAGGATAAAACCCCAATAAGCTATTACAATAAGTAACTCCCGAACTCCCGAGACGGAACTCCCGAGACGTTTACCAAATCATTCGGGAAGCTGTCCCTGGCCCATTCGGGATAGTGTCCCCACCTAAATTTCAAGATTTATGGGTATTGCCTGATGCCTAATCACATTCATATCATAGGTCAGGCATGTGGCAAAAATGGGCTTTCTAAATTCATGCATAGTTTAAACAGGGCATATACTGCTTATTTTAATCACAACTACGACAAAGTAGGTCATTTATGGCAAGGTAGATTTAAAAGTAAGATCGTTATAAGGGACCAATATTTAATAGATTGCGTAAATTATATTGAGCACAATCCCTTAAGGGCGGGACTAACCAGATCGCCAATTAACTATATATGGTGCAGCTACAAAGAAAGAAATCTTCTAACAATGCATATGATGCTCGATAATCTTGAAATTTAGGTGGGGACACTATCCCGAATGGGCCAGGGACAGCTTCCCGAATGATTTGGTAAACGTCTCGGGAGTTCCGTCTCGGGAGTTCGGGAGTTACTTATTGTAATAGCTTATTGGGGTTTTATCCTATAAGCTTCCACTAACGGGATAACTGTCACGTTCCGACTTAATGAATAAGTTTCTTTGCCAGGATAAATTACCCAAAGATGTTTCAAAGAGAGCTCTTTTAAGACATAGCGCATGGACGATGTTAAATATGGAGCCTGTGAATACTTCACCTCAATTCCGTAAAGTTTTCCATGTTTCTGAAAAACTAGATCAAGCTCAGCGCCCGTGTGCACTCCCCAGAAGAAGGCATCTTCTTCTTTTAACTGCATGGCTTTTGTTGCTTCCTCCAATGCAAATCCTTCCCATGAGGCACCAAGTTTTGGATGCGATAAAAGATCTTTTTTCCTCTCTAATGATAGAAGAGCATGTAATATACCCGTATCTCGAAAATATATCTTGGATCTTTTGATAAGCCTCTTTTTCGTATTATAATACCACGGTTTCAACTGCCTGATCATAAAGGTCCCCGAAAGTAAGTCTAGATATCTCTGTGCAGTATGGTCAGATACGTCCATACTTCTGCCTATTTCTGAAGCATTGAATACCTGACCGTGATAATGCGCAAGCATCCTCCAAAAGCGCCCTAACGATTTAGCTGGTATATTAATTCCTAGCTGAGGGATATCCCTTTCTAAAAATGTCCGTATAAAATCCTCACGCCATTGATAAGAGATCTTTTCACTAGCAGCTAGAAAAGATCGCGGAAAACCTCCTCTAATCCATAGCTTTTCCAACTCTTTAGCCGCTACATGCCTTAGAGAAAATCCCCCCATCTCCATATAGCTGATGCGTCCAGCCAAGGACTCTGCCCCTTGCCTAATCAAGTCTTGTGAGGCACTCCCTAACACCAGATACTTCGCACTGCGCGGACGGTCCGCAAGAACCCTTAGAACAGGGAAAAGATCTGGGCTTCTTTGAATTTCATCAATAATAACAAGCCCTTTAGCCCCTTCTAATGCCAATAATGGATCTTGAAGACGCTGCAAATCCCTAGGATTTTCAAGATCAAAAAAAGTAATATCTGAAGTCCTCTGCTTTGAAAATTGACGGGAAAGAGTTGTCTTACCACATTGCCTGGGCCCTAGAATTCCTATAACCGGGCAGGCTTTAAAGAGTTTGTTTATACGCTCTATTTCTTGTGTTCGTTTTATCTCCATACTAGAAGTATACCATGAAATTTCGATATGTCAAGTCGAAATTTCATTACACAAGCTTTATTTAGGGCCGGCGGGATTACTGCAAATACTTAAGACTGCCCCAAGGGGAATCTCACATCGTGTCGTATCTTGCGGTTGCCTCCGGTAATGCTAGAACAATCCTCAGATGCTCACTCTTTAAGGAAAAACCCTGATGGTTTTTCCTTAATATTCTTTTTCCTTCCGCAGGGTAGCTTACTACGCCGATAGGGGAAAAATAGTATATAGCCGCCTCACCTACGCGGCCCGATCGTAGCTTGTTGGCACTTATTCGTGTTAACGCTCGCTCCTAAAACCCCTTTTTGGTTCGAATCTTTCGACTATAAAGAGATTGCCCCGTATCATTCGCTTCCCTGTACCAGTCATTTCGTTCCGGTACAGGGCAAGCTGCTCAGGTACGGAGCATAAGTCATTTCAAATTGTTGGTTAATGTACTATTTAAGCAGCGGAGTCGATCATATCAAGATGGTCCTTAATAGAGCTAGGGCGGGGCTCGGGCATTGCCCCATCGGGTTGCTGCGGAGGAGCAATGTCCTCATTCAAGAACTGAGTCAGAATATTAGCTTCGCGCAAAAAATTAAATGCATCACTTAAGTCATGCATAGTGCTGATAAAAACTACCTTACTAAACAGGGCTTGGGCCTTTTCTTCAATATCTGTTGCGCTCACTCCCTTTTGCTCTAACTCTGACATTATGGCATCAAGCAAACCTATTTTGACTCTTGCGTCAGCAAAAAAGATGGCTTGCTTAAGAGGCACGCTTTGATAAATTGTCCATTCATGTTCTGCATCTATCAAATCGGTTGTAAAGATAGCATCAAGAGTGTCTTCGTGCATTAAGTGCTGCACACTTGAAATAGGTACCGCCACCCCAACACACAGAAAACTATCTGTATATCCAAGGTCAAAGTAATTCTTCTTAAAATACACATCAGGATCAGCCTCAGACGGTTCCTGCGACAGGTCTTCGAATATGGACGCTTCCTCTGACTCTGCATCCTCGATTGGTTCCGCATGCCCCATGTTTTGCTCTTCTTTTTCCAGCAAATCTCTATAGTAGCCTTCGCTGTCCTCTGAAGCCCTGGATAAATGGGGTCAAATCTTGATTTGTGACTTAAGGTCTTTTAGCACTTTCACCACTTCTTTGTAACAACCCGTTCTCTCTCTGATCTCATTTTCCGCTTCTTTATATTTTTTTGATACCGCCGAATACGTTAGGTAACCCAGTCGCTGCCCTATTTCTCTGAGATTCATGCTATAATAACGTCTCATTATATAAATAAAAGCCTTCCTTACTGCTATGTTCTTCCTTTTGGTCTCCAAGCTATCTTTAATGCTTTCAATGAGTCTTTCCAGGCTTTCCACGTCATTCTCTATGTCGATTATCTCTTTCCTGTGCGAGGATATCTCTCTCAGATTTATTTCTCTACCTTTTATAGCTTCTTTAACCTTTTCCTTAAATAATTTACCGCCTAGTACCGCTGGCCATTTTACACTATCAAGCTTTTTCAATAGATCTTTAGGTACTTTTATATCTATAAAACTGCTAAATTTCTTCTGTGCCTCCCTTTCGTTGGTGCTGAACCTTGATAACACATCTTCCAGTGTCATCCATCTTGGCTTTAAAGCTTTGTCCATATATATGCGGTGGCTACTCCACTTGTATTCTTGCGGCCGGTCCACTATACCTTTTTTTAAAGGGTTTCTGTGTATATATCTTACCAATTCCAATAGGTATTCTTCCTCGTCAACAAGTATGGACTTATACCTGCCCCTAAACACAGCACCATCCATTTTATGTTTTATATTTATTTTTTGTGTGTACACACCGTTAATATGTCTCATGCAACGCGATAGATTGGATTTGGGGGTATGCACCAGGAGGTGGTAATGATTCATCATCAATACAAATGCGTGTATTTCTATATGAAAAAGTTCATGGGCATCGCTTAGGGCTTGAAGGAATGCCTCCCGATCTCCATCATCAAAAAAAATCTTTTCTTTGCGCCTGCCGCGGTTCATTACATGATACCACGCGCCGGGGAATTCTATTCTGAGAGGTCTTGCCATAATTATATTATACAGGATGTTATTCTTGATGTAAAGTCACATTTCAAGACTTGACCCTTAATGAGACCCTTAATGATGACGCAAATGTAAAGGCGGTTGGTAGCCCCAAGGGGTCTGTTTCGCTCTCTAACACGCAAACTCCAGTAGGGCTTCGCAGGACCTATTCCTTCGAAGCCCTACCATTGATAACCATTAGCAGGGCGTGGAAGAATGGTAGCCCTATGAAGATTTCTGCGAAGCCGCACCGGGATACTAGTTTTGAAACGGCAAAGCAGAATGGTATCCCCAACTCGCGCTGTTCACTACGGATAAGCTTTTCTTTCTTACTATACAATCATTTTGGATTAACAATAAACTGTTTCTCATGGGCCTATGGTATCTTTTAACAAAAATTGAGTTTTCTTCAAAAACTTTTCCGCTGTAACAATTAACTGCTTAGCCCCTTCTTTAGAAAAATCTGACTTGTAATCCGCGTTCTCCCTTAAATCCTTGGCCATATCATAATCATCAAGAAAGCTCGATTCAAGCATATTACTATCAACAAAAAAGTTCTTTATGGCTGTTCGCAGGCAAAAATGACTCTTTTCCCGATACCCTTTTGAATAGAGTAGCGCCCTCGCCGCGTGGAACATGCAATAATAGGCGGTTATCGTAGCCAGCTTATATTTACCTATAGCGAAAACGTCCCTAGAGTCTTTTAAATCAGATCCCGCGGCAGTTAATTCTTTTTTTATAAGTTCTTTATCCGCATCAGCCTTAACAAGATTCTTCTTCTCTATGCATCTTTTAAAATAATAATCCATTAATCTCGCCTCCACAACACAACGCCCTTTTGAATACGTTCATATAGCGGCTTGTCATTTTCTGCCAATCTCATAAAATCGCTTGCTGCAAAAATCAATGCCTGGATTTCCCTTGTTATATTCTCTTTTTTGACAATCTTCCGCGTTTCTTGTTCGGCTTGAGAGACTACCGCTATATCAATATCGCTATCCTGTGTATCAGTTCCTTCGGCACAACTGCCAAAAAGAATGATAATTTTTGCCATAGATTTTAACCTATGGATAAGGCCGGCCAGGCTAGCTATCGTATGGGAAACCTTAAATTGTCTTACGAGAGGATTGTCTAGATTAAGGCTGTAGAAATTCATATTACCCTTTTTTTCAAGTAAAACCATGTTTCTCTTAAGGAGTTTTTTTAACGATTGGTTCGTTGAACCCGCGCTTACCTTGGAGTTTTTAGCAATCTGGCTCTCGTATAAATCCTCCCCGGAATAAATTGCCAAAGATCTCAGTACCGCCTGCTCAGATTTCGTTAGGTTCATAAATATCTCCTGAAAAAGTTTTCATATTTTTGAAATCATTTTCATTATATCAGCATATCAATAAATGTCAACTAAAATCGAGGTTAATATATTTCTGTAGGGGGGGGGCAGCCAAAAACTTGCTTAAGCAGGTAGGCCCCAAGGGGTCTGTTTCGCTCTCTGACACGCAAACTCCAGTAGGGCTTCGCAGGACCTATTCCTTCGAAGCCCTACCATTGATAACCAATAGCAGGGCGTAGAAGAATGGTAGCCCCAAGGGGATTCGAACCCCTGTTACCAGAATGAGAATCTGGCGTCCTAGGCCGTCTAGACGATGGGGCCTGATAATGGACTTTAAGAAACGTGCCTTATATTGTATATAAAAACAGCAAAATTTCAACTACTTTTTTCAAAATTACAATAGATCATGATGTATACTAAAGTGTGTCCTTTGACAGTAGACTCTAAAGTTTTTACTTGA
>JBHPDT010000069.1:0-10513 GCA_042577545.1 Candidatus Omnitrophota bacterium
GATATGGCTATTAAAACTTATGTCCCAGGGGGGAACTATGTGTTGACCAAGCCCTTTTCTTGTTTAGGAAGCGCATTTAGAAGCGCATGACTGATATTTTTTTATAAGAAAATACATTCCCGCTGTTCTTGCAGCTTTTATTTTGGCTTGACTTTATATCCGCTAGCTATATAATAGGCTTACTATGGAAAACAAAATAATAAGGCTTCAGGAAGAACTGAAAAAATCAAAGTCAGAGCTCTGGCTTCTTCATGAAACAAGTAATGCCATGAGAACAACGCTTAACCTCCCAGAGGTCCTATATGTTATATTGAGCGCTGTTACATCAAGAGAGGGTCTTGGGTTTAACAGGGCTATGCTCTTCCTTGTCAATAAGGACCGGTCGATGCTTGAGGGTGAGATGGCAATAGGCCCCTTTAATGCAGATGAGGCTGCGGCTATTTGGAAAAATATCGAAGATGAAAAGCTAAGCCTAGACAAGCTTGTTGAGATGTTCCATCGAATAGAGAGTCATGTTGTTAAAGCTCCTTTAAATAATATGGTAAAAAATATTAAGCTGCCCTTAAATGAGTCTAGCGGAATATTAGCGCTAACCGTGCTTGAAGGAATGCCTTTTGAAATTACAACTCCTGAAGCGAGAAACAGGGTACAGGATCCAGTATTGGATAGATTAAAGACAGACCTCTTTGTATGCGTGCCATTAAAAGACAAGCGCCAGATACAGGGTGTTCTCTTAGTAGATAATATGATAACAAAAAAACATATTACAAAGAATGATATACGCGTCTTAACTATGTTTGCAAACCAAGCGGGCCTGGCTATAGAAAATGCCCATCTCTATGAAGAGACTAAGTTCTTAGCGCATACAGATTCCTTAACACGGCTTTGGAACCACGGCTATTTTCAAAATGCGCTAGCTTCTTTGATAAAAAATTCAATAGATGCAAAAAATACGATAGCCTTAGCAATGATTGATCTCGATAATTTTAAGGCTTACAATGATACGCTTGGACATCAGAAGGGTGACGTTGCGCTGCGCGAGGTAGCGTCTACATTAAGGAAAAAGATGCGTGGTGAAGATGTAGTGTGTAGATATGGTGGAGAAGAATTCGCGATAATCATGCCTTACATAGACAAGAACGCTGCTTATAAGATCATAGAACGATTAAGAATAGCCATAGAAACTACTTTTAAAAGAATAAAGAAGAATCTCATTCTGCCACCCCTAACTATAAGCTCAGGAATCGCCTCTTTTCCTATGGATGCTAAAGATAGTGAGGACTTAATCAAGAGGGCTGATGAGGCTTTGTATAAGGCAAAGAGTTTGGGCAAGAATAGAACCGAGCTATATACTCAGCGAATAATTGAGAATTAAGTATTAAGGATTAAGCCTGCCTGCAGTATAATTTCTCAGTATTTCGACAACAGTAAGGGTAACAAGGCCCGAACAGGTTATCGGTGTACGGTGTTCGTAAACCGCAAACCGTTAACCGCAAACCGATCGTGAATTTTCAGGAGTTAAGAAGTTGTCTCATCCGCAACAGGTTCTGCCACAGATGTATCCTCTTCGTTTACCTTCTCTTCTTCAGGTTCTTTAAGCTTAGGGGGTGATTTTATTATCTCTTGCGGCTTATGAGGGAGCTGTCCGTCAGCAAACTTAACAGATACGATCTTAGATATACCGGACTTCTCCATAGTAATACCATACATTATATCTGAAATGGAGATCGTCTTCTTATTATGGGTAATTATAATAAACTGGGTAGACTTGATAAATTCCTGAAGCATTCTGCTAAAACGATCGATGTTCGCTTCATCTAGCGGGGCATCGATCTCATCGAGTATGCAGAATGGCGTGGGTTTTACCTTAAATAATGAGAACAACAACGCAACCGAAGTAAGCGCCTTCTCGCCACCCGAGAGAAGCGATATTGACTGTAGCTTCTTGCCAGGGGGCCTCACAACCATATCTATTCCGCTCTCAAGAATATCTGTCTGATCTGTCAGAAAAAGCTCTGCGGTGCCGCCGCCGAATAAGAGCTTAAAATACTCCTTAAAACAGACCTTTATCTGATCGAATGTCTCAATAAACATCTGTCTAGTCGTTCTGTTTATCTTATTTATAGCTTTGTGCAATGACTCCTTTGCGGTCATAAGATCTTGGTACTGAGCTGTTAAAAACTCAAATCTGTCTTGAAGCTCTTTATGCTCTTCTATGGCTACCAGATTTACCGGGCCCATCTTATCCAGCTTCTCTTTGAGCTCTTCTACTTCAGCGCCAATCGCGCTCCAATCCTCACTGCCCTCAAAGACCATAGCTTCTTCATCTATATCTATCTTATAAGACTGTGACATTCTCTCTTTTATACCACTGGCTTTATAACCAAGATCGTTCATATTTATATGGAAGGAAGAGATGGTACTTCTCATCTCATCAAGCTCTTTCTGCTTCTCCCTGGTCTTCTTATCAACCTCCTCAACCAGGGTATAGGCGACCCTTCTCTCTTCTTTTAATTCATCGAGCTCCCTGTCAACTATCTCAATCTGACTCTTTAACACCCTGCTCTCTTCCTCTAAGCGCTCATTATCCGCTTTGATAGAAAGAGACTTATTTTTTGACTCTTGGAGCTGATTTCTTCTATCTACTACGGCAGACTCCTCGTTCCCGCAAGAATCCTTCATCATATCAAGTGCCGCCTGCTGTGAATTGAATTTATCACTTACAAGTTCCATCTGGGTACGGATCTCGGTTAAGGAGATAATAACCCTCTCTTTTTCCGAGCGCTTATCCGCAATAGTTATCTGGCTCTCCGCTATTATTGATTCGATCCTCTGGCGCTCCTCATCGATCTTCTCCAGATCAGCATTGAGATTCTCTTCTCGAGATTTAAGCTCGCCCTCCTCATCAGATACCTCATCGAGTTCCAACACAATAAGCTCTGATTCCTCGCTTAACTTTTTAAGATCCTCAGCGATCTTGTTCTTCTCAGATCCGCGTACGCTCAAGGTGATCTCTTCCTGCTTGGCCGTCTCCTCAAGCATCTTTAATCCATTCCCAATATCACTGAATCGTGATACCATGCGCGTATGCTCAGACTCATATTCGCCGATCTCCGCCTCTATTCGTCTTGTCTCCTGGGTTAATTCGCCGATCTTGGCATCCCTGCCTATTATACTAGTATACTCATCCTGCCCGCTTGATCCACCAGCAGTTATAAATCCCGCTGTCAGATCCCCATCTCTTGTGACTAATGTTCTTGAGGGATCTCTTAACTCCAAACATGATTCTATATTATCCACTAAATAGATATTGCCTAAAATATATTCTACAACAGCCTTGTGCTCATCAACTACACTTACAAAATCGTTTAATCCGCGAGAACCGATAGGCGGCTCTTGGTCATAACCCGGCCTGCTCTGCAAGGAAAGCTCATCCAACGAAATAAACTGCGCTCGACCCTTACCCTCCCTTTTTAAATACGAGAGCCCTTCATTAACAGCATCTCTTGACCTAACAACTATTGCCTGACTCTTCTCGCCCAGGGCTGATTCCAATGCCCTTACAAAACCTTGGGCAGGCTTGATCATATCAGCCACAATACCTACAAATGAATCCTTGGCTACGGGATCGCTATCAATAAGTTCAAGATAAGATTTAACCCCCTCAGAAAAACCCTCTTTCTTCTCTTTTAAGTCCTTCAAGAGTTCGAGCTTTGAATTCGATGAGCTTAAACGCTGCTTTAATTTTTCAATAAGAGAAGCCTTCTCCTTTATATTTCTCTCCAGCTGCTGGAACGCGTCTTTGAGTGAGGAGACCTGAGAAAGAATTCTCTCAAGGTTAACCTTCTGTTTAGTAAAACCATCTTCCGCGATTCTTAATGTATTCTCAAAAGACTCCTTCTCTTTTAAGATATTCTCTTTTTCAATATTGAGTCTACGATGACGAGACGAAGCTGTAGTGATAGATGAGGAAACCTTATTAAGATCATTCCTGATCTTTGTCTGCTGTGAGGCATTATCCATTATAGCTACCTTGCTCTCAGATATAGCCTTTTCACACTCCCTTATCGCCTGTGTTATCTGATTCAGATTATTATCTGTATCAGCCAAGAGCTGCTGCTTACCCTCTTTCTCTTCATTTATAAGATTAAACTCCGACTCAACTGCGTTGATCTTCTCTTTTAATTCTGATGCCCTTCTCTCTGTCTCTTCTATCTCCCTTGAGAGCGACTGCGAACGAGAGGCTAACTCATCTATTCTCTCATTACCAATCTTCACTGAATTCTCATTCTTATCTATATTATTTGTAACATCAGATATTTTAAGTCGCGTTTCAGCAATCTTGGCATCTAAACCGTTTATCTTTTCTCGGTGTATGCGCAACTCATCCTGTTGAACATTTAACTCTAATGATAAGTGGCCCTCTCTCTGCTTTAAGTCACCGCTCTCCTTCCCAACCTTGCTTTCTATATTTCTTATATCATTGTAATCATGAAGAGCGAGCTTGAGATCCATCTCCTTCAATCTCTCAAACTCGATTCTGAATTTTTCAGCCTTGTTCGCCTGGCGTTCGATCGATGCAATCTGACGCTTAACCTCATTAACTATATCAGCGATTCTTATAAGATTATTCTCAGTAGACTCAAGCTTATTCATCGCCTCTTTCTTTTTAGTCTTAAATTTGGTAATTCCGCTGGCCTCCTCAAATATCTCTCTTCTGTCTTCAGGGCGCGCATGCAGAACCCTGTCCATTTTACCCTGCTCTGCTATAGAATAGGAGCTCACCCCGATGCCTGTACCAGCAAGTATGGCAACTATATCCTTAAGCCTTACCTGAGTCTTATTAAGCAGGTATTCACTTTCACCTGAGCGAAAGACTCTTCTAGTTATTCTAACCTCATCATAATCTACAGCCAGGGTTCTACTCTGATTTGAGAATACTAGGGATACCTCAGCAAGGTTTACAGGCTGGGCATTTTCAGTACCATTGAATATAATATCTTCCATCTTTGCGCCGCGAAGCTCCTTGGCGCTCTGCTCACCAAGCACCCACTTAATAGCATCGCTTATATTACTCTTTCCGCATCCATTAGGGCCTACTATCGCGGTGACCCCAGGCTCAAATACTAATTCTGTCTTATTGGCAAATGATTTAAAACCGAAAAGTTCAAGTCTTTTAAGATACAATTTATAAGTTCCTTTACTTTTTTACTAAATATTTACTGTTTTGTGCTCGATGTGACCGAACATAGAAAAACCCACCGCAATTTTATTATTACAGAATATATAGAAGTTGTCAAGACCTAATGATGTATTTCTTAATCATTTTTCTATATAATACTCAGTCTTTAAACGCAATAATGCCTGGGATAAAGAGATTAACAAGCGGAACGATTATCAAGATACCAACCCAGCCAGGTTTATCCCTAGCCTCTGCCATGGAATACCAGAGAATGAGTGAAATAACCGTAATGCCAAGCGAGGCTATGGCACCTATTACCGGGAGCGCGCATGATACAAAAAGCCCGATTAAAAGAAACGACCAGGTCTTAGGCTTTCTGCATATACTAACCATTAGAAACATATTTATTAATGGGATCCACGCTAACCAACCATACGGGGTATCTGTCTTCTTGGCAATAACCTGAAGGCAGATGCTAAAATAGGCATACATACTGATAACAAATACTATAGAACCGATTATAACAGCAAAAAGTACACCTTGCAGCTTACCTGGCAAAAAAGATTTAATAAACCCAAGAGCAGCGATGGGGGTCGCAAACTTTGGAAGTGATTTTGATGGTGTAACTGAAAAATCTATTTTCACAGGCTCACCTGATACTCCCGTAGCCGAGGTCTTCTGTGATTCTAATTTAACAGTTGATATCTTTTTCGATTCAGATTTTACAATAGGCGCTCCTTTTAACTTATCCAGTTTCACAGCTGCCAATGTTGCGCCATCTTTGTCAAACGAAGCAGCAGGTTCAACCGCATAAAATTTTATTGGGTTATCATATGAAAGAGCTACCTTATCTTTAGGTATAGCAAATTCAACAAACTCATTAGCATCAGCAATCATTGGATCTTTATCATTGGAGTCGGACTCAAAGATATCGTTAGAGATGCTAAATCTACCTTTCTCATCGTGGCTTAAGAGCTTATACTTAGAAAAATGCCTATCTCCTTCAGCACCGCCAGATGAGATACCGATCACCATCCATATCTTATACTCAGCGCCTTTTACCTGACCCTTTCCAAATCCTATTGCATCTGGAGAACCTGTTGTTTGATCACCATCAGAATCGATATAGATATCCATAAAGCCGGTTGAGGACTTCTTCTTATCATGCCACTCCTTCATGCCAGGTTTTGAGGATATTAAAAAATAGATATTGTTTTTATCATGGCAGATCCAAAGTTTCTTTGTATCTATCCTTAAGAATTTTCCTTGATACACCTTACCTATCTCATCAATAACCGGCTTCATCGATACCCACTCTTTAGGATTGCCATCTATTCTTATCGCGCCATCCTCAACTATATTTACACCTATCTCTACCCCTGGCTGCGCCCCTTTATCAAGCTGCATAATCTCTCTCTCAATAGCCTCTGTTACTTTTTCTACTAACTGAGCAGGTTCTTCAAAGACTGCTTTCTTCTCTGTCGCAGGCTGAGGCGGTGAATAACCTATATCCTTAGAAGCTTCTATCTTCCATTCTTTGACAACGCCTTCTTCAACGATAGGCTGGCCTTGACTAGGTATCGCTGCCTCAGTTTCAACAATATAGGTCGGTGAATAACTTGAAACTGTTCCATCATCATCGAGCACCTTCTCAACATCATCTATTAGAATACCTAGCTTGCCTTTGCCGCTAGCTCCCAGATTAACTTCATACCAGATGGTAGATTTTGTCTTTTGCACAATACGCTGGTTGATAGTGCGCCCGTCTTTTGTATGTATAGTCTCCGCATACGCGCAAAGAATTCCAAGCGCAACTATAAATGATATAATATATATAAGAGTGGTTATTTTTTTCATAAAAAATCCTCCCTAGTATCTATTCTACGGAGGTTTATTTTTAATAGCAATCAAAAAATTATATAATACAGAAAAAATTAGCTGGAGGCGCTCTTAAGCTTCTTGATCAAGGCGGGAATAACTTCGAAAAGATCACCAACTATGCCGTAGTTGGCTACCCCAAATATAGGGGCGTCTGGGTCCTTGTTAATAGCTATGATAATATCCGCTGAAGACATGCCAGCGATATGTTGAATCTGGCCTGATATACCGCATGATATATATATCTTAGGACATACGGTCTTTCCCGTCTGTCCAACTTGATGAGAATAGGCTATCCAATCTGAATCAACAGCCGCCCTTGAGGCGCCAACAGCTCCGCCTAACACATCCGCTAACTCATGCAACAGGGCGAAGCTTTCAGGCTTGCCAAGTCCTCTGCCGCCAGAAACGATAATATCCGCTTCTGTAAGATTTACAGATTGCCCTTCTTCTTCTATAGTATCAACGATCTTAGTGCGTGATACGAGCAGATCATCGCTATACTCTTTCTTAATGATCTCACCCTTTCGCGACTTATCTACATCCGCCTCTTTCATCACCTTATGTCTTACGGTAGACATCTGAGGCCTGTGATTAGGACAGATTATAGTTGCCATAATATTTCCACCAAAAGCGGGTCTAGTCTGTAAAAGAAGTCGCCTCTCCTCATCAATATCTAGTCCTGTGCAATCAGCTGTTAATCCAGCGTCTATCCTTACAGCTACTCTTGAGATCAAAGATCTGCCGATAGATGTCGCGCCGCAAAGAACTATCTCTGGCTTATACTCATTGATCAATTCAACTAGCACATTCGTATACGGCTCATCATAATATTGGGCAAGTTTTGGTGAATCCACATAATATACATTTTGGGCGCCGCGGGAAATAAGCTCATCGCATCTATCCTTTATCTTCTCCCCAAGCAAGACTACAGATAACTCAACATCAAGCTTTTCAGCAAGTTCCTTACCCTTGCCTAAAAGTTCATATGTAACACTCTGTATTAGACCTTTCTTCTGCTCAGCTATTACCCAAACTCCTTTGTAGCCGGAGATATCCTTCTTTACCTCTTCATCTTTTCTCAAGATAATAGCGTCAAATTTGCAGGCCTCAATGCATGCGCCGCATAGCGTACATTTATCAAGATCCACAATCGCAAGCTTACCTTCCATGTATATAGCGTCATAAGGGCAGGCCTTAACGCAGGCCTGACAGCCTACGCATTTCTCATTAATTATCTCCAATGCCATTATTTAAACTCCTTGTATCTCCAGATCCCTGCAAAATATATTATATTCTCGCTTATTGGCCTCATCAATTAACGGCCCATCCAGAGAGAATATATAACTTCCACCGGCATTCAACTCTCTTAAACGATCTAACAACTCTTTTCTACCCTTATTTACTCTATCGACTCCTACCCCGCCAACAAAAGTCATGGCTTGTTTAAATATATCTTTTATCTGTAATATATTGGGGTTACATTGCTCCTGTATGGGGTGAATACCTTTGACACCTATTGAAACCCAAAGAGGTATCAAGCTCTCTACATTACCATCGCAATGCATAAAAGGCAGGAGGCCCTCAGAATTAAAAAAATCGCACAGCTCTCTATGCAACGCTATCAGCTGACTGCGATATCTCGCAACAGAAAATAAGAGTCCTTTATCATATGCTATATCTTCCCATATCCAAACACCATCGAATTGATACCCCTCATCCTTGCATCGGTTATATTGTTTAAATATTGATTCGAGGATATCTTTAAAATAAGAGAGAACATGGCGAGGTTCTTGCGCGAATTGTATAAGCGCCTTTTCTAATCCTAGTTTAGAACTCATAGTCTGAAATGGGCCATTAAAATCGAAGAGAAAGAACTTGTCTGACTTTAGCTCCTTTGACCTACTGCTAAAATCTATATCCCGCTCTAGTGTTGCCGGTCTTTTGACATGCTGGCGTGAAAGAATCTTCCTTATATGCTCTTTATGTGAGATCAGAACTTCTGTTTGCATTCATCCTTTAAGATAGAAAAAAGTTTATCAGCTGCCTCATCTGCTGAACCTGTAAATATCTCACCACCTTCACGGGATGGTGGGCTGAATATCTTAACTACCTGTGTTGGAGATCCGTTTAATCCAAGGAAAGTTTCCTCTACATCAAGATCAGCGGCGGTAAGTTTGAGAATCTCTGTTGATTTTGCCTTCATCTTTCCCTTCAGCGAGGGCATCCTCGGCTCATTTATCTCTTTAACAACTGTCAGCAGTACTGGCAGAGGTGTTTGCAAAACCTCATAGCCCTCTTCGGTCATACGTTGTACACGGGCGCCTTCTTCAGATATATCCTCTATTTTCTTAACATACGTTACTTGAGGTATATCTAGATGGACCGCTATGCCAGGACCAACCTGAGCCGTATCTCCATCGGCGGCCTGTTTTCCGCAAAATATTATATCAAATGAACCGATCTTTCTTATGGCTGCGGCCAGCGTATAGCTAGTTGCCCATGTATCACTTCCGGCAAAGGCCCTATCTGAGACAAGAACCGCCTCATCAGCACCCATAGATAGAGCTTCTCTTAATGCTACCTCAGCCTGAGGTGGGCCCATTGAGACAACTGTTACCTTGCCACCTACCTTTTCCCTGACCCTAATAGCCTCTTCAATGGCATACATATCAAATGGATTAATTATAGACTCCACCCCTTCGCGTATGAGGGTATTGGTCATAGGATCAATCCTTACATTGGCTGTATCAGGAACCTGTTTTATGCAGACAATAATATTCATCGTATTCGACACCCCTGTATTTCGTATCTCGTTACTCGTATCTCGAAAAAAGCATGTGAGTAAGAAGAGAGCGAGATACGATATACTAGATACGAGATACGAATATTATTTATTTCTTAAGTACTTCTTTTATTAATTCAGAGGCAATAACACTGCGCTGAATCTGGTTTGTTCCTTCATAGATCTGTGTAATTTTGGCATCACGCATATACTTCTCAACCGGATAATCACGCATATAACCATAACCACCTAATATCTGTACAGCATCTGTGGTAACCTTCATAGCTACATCAGAAGCATAAAGCTTAGACATAGCTGATTCTTTAGATATGTTCTTAGCTCCAGAATCTATCGTTCGCGCAGCAGCATATGTCAGCGCCCTCGCTGCCTCAACCTCTGTTGCCATATCAGCTAACATAAATTGTATACCTTGAAAACTAGATATTGGCCTTCCAAACTGTACTCGCTCTCTAGTATATCTTACTGCGTGATCAAGCGCTCCCTGAGCAATGCCAACAGCCTGAGCAGCAACGCCTGGGCGCGCCTTATTAAAAGTCTTCATAGCAACTATAAAACCGTGCCCCTCTTTCCCAATTAGATTCTCTTTAGGAATCTTGCAATTAGTGAATATAAGTTCTCTTGTAGACGAAGACCTTATGCCTAGCTTC
>JBHPDT010000070.1:0-10326 GCA_042577545.1 Candidatus Omnitrophota bacterium
TGAGTTAGCAGATAGGCACGCTGGAACATATAGCGTAAGTTGATCTTATTTCCCACCTGGCGAGAAGATAGGGCACCCTTTATGAGGGTGCCCTATTATATTGAGTGCTCTTTTTTCTATAGTGTTTACATCTGGGTATAATTTATGGTATATTACTCAAAACAGAAGAAAGATCGTTTTGTATGCTTATAAATAAAGATAAATATTTTTTCGAATTTCTCAATAGAACTATTCCTCTACTTACAGAAGCTGGTGTTAATAAGCTTAAAGATTCAACCGTTGCTATAGCAGGTTGCGGTGGTTCAGGCGGAGCCTGCGCAATAACATTAGCGCGTATGGGCGTAGGGAATTTTAAGCTGGCAGATCCAGGCATATTTGATGAGCCTGATATCAATAGGCAGTGGGCTGCTAATATCCGCAGCCTGGGCAAGAAGAAGACAGATTGTTATATGAAGATGCTCCGTGATATAAATCCCGGAATAGGTGTGAAGAAGTATAGCGATGGTGTGACTGATGAGAATGTTGTAGATTTTCTTGATGGCGCGGACCTAGTTGTAGATTGCCTCGATGTTGTGGTGAGCTCTGAACTAAGAGCCAGGATGTACAGGCAAGCCAAAGATAACGGAATATATTCTATGACAGCGCCTATATTAAGTTTTGGAAGCATCTTCTGCTGCGCTGCTCCTGATGGTATGGGCATGGAGAGGGTAGTTAGCACTATTGATGAGGGCTCAAATGAGGCTAAGTTTCCAGCTATCTTTCGTATGATATTTATGCCACAGCATCTGGATATTATTGAGAGTAAGATACAGACCCATAGAATACCTTCGGTTGCTATATCACCTATGGTGGCAGCGGCTATGCTTTCTACTGAAGCGGTGCTTGCGCTTGCTGGAGACAAGATACCAGGTGGAAGAAAGCCGCTATGCCTGCCAAAGGTCATAGCCATAGATTTCTTTAGATTAACGCATTACGTCGTTGATATAAATCATGTACTAGGATAGATACCTATTAGAAGAATATGAGACAAGAGATAAGCAAAAATTTTATTAGGTCGCATAGATTAGGGCTTATTAAGCCGTTTGCCGCGATATCTAAAAGAGTAAGAGAGAAGATACTCAATAACGTTAATTTTAATGTTAATATGATTCCTGGGGAGCTTGTCTATGCTGACTTTATAACAGATAGCCTTATACATTCATTAATCAAGCAGCCCACAAGCATGGGGCGGTGTAGCACAGAGGCGTCATATATTAGTTTGGGAGATACGTTTAAGAAGTATTTTGGTTATAAGCACGTTCTCCCTATTGCTCAGGGAAGAATGGCTGAGATAATACTTGCCAAGGTCATGGCAAAGAATGCCATGGTTATACCAAGTAATATGCTCTTTATAACTACCAGATTGCACCAGGAGTTAAATGGCGCTACAGTAAAGGAGATCCCTGTAAGCCAGGCATATGATCTTGAGAGCGAGTTTACTTTTAAGGGGAATATAGATACAATAGCTTTAAGAGAGCTTATTAAGGAGCATGGTAAGTCTTGGATACCGTACATATATGTAGAGACATGTGTTAACGCATCAGGCGGACACCCTGTTTCTATGGAGAATATAAGAGAAGTTAACCAGATAGCCAGAGAGAATGATATACCAGTTATTTTAGATGCATGCAGAATATTGGAAAATGCCTATCTCATAAAAGAACGTGAGAAAGGATATGGCGATAAGTCGATCAAAGATATAGTAAAGGAGTTCTGTTCGTATTCTGACGGGGCTACTATGAGCGCTACTAAGGATTTCTTTACAGATTCGGGTGGTTTCATAGCGACTAATGATGAGAAAATATATTATCAAGCCCAGGATGCTGTTATGGTATTCGGAGATGGATTATCTATCAGGGCAAAGGCCTCTTTGAATGACGCTATTGAAAAGACATTTAGAGATGAACCAAGGATTCCTTCGAGATTAAGACAGGCAAAATATCTATGGGGTAAGCTTGATAGAGCAGAGTTACCTGTTATCAAGCCCTATGGCGGCCATGCTGTTTTTCTAGATACAAAAGATCTTTATAGCGGACTATCTGAGGATGATCATCCAGAGAAGGCATTTTTAGCAGCTCTTTATAGGTTATCTGGCGTGAGGGCGGGTGAGAATATATTGACACCAACTCAGGCGAAGATGGGAATAAAGATGCTGAGGTTTGCTATACCACCTAATCTGCTTTCTATGGAAAAGATCTCTTATGCCGGGAATGAGATAATCTCTCTGTGGAATAAGAGAAGAGACCTAAAGGGTCTTAAGAAGGTTTACCAACCCCCTTCGTTATCAGGAAGTTTCTTCGCTGAATACGAACAAAAGATATAAGCCCCCAGTTACAGTTATCATATAAGGAAAGAGATGAATTTAAGAGACGACCAGGTCCAGAGATATCTACGCCATATTCTATTACCAGAGATAGGCGAGAAGGGCCAAGAGAAATTGCTTGGGGCTAAAGTTCTACTTATCGGGGCAGGTGGATTAGGTTCACCCTGCACTCTATATTTAGCAGCTGCTGGAGTTGGTAAGCTTGGAATAGTTGATTCAGATAAGGTCGAGATCAGTAATTTACAAAGGCAGATCGTGCATTCAACCAAGAGCATTGGAACCTATAAAGCTGACTCAGCCAAAGAGAGACTCACTGATATAAATTCAGATACCGAGGTTGTTGTCTACAATGTAAGGCTTACAGCAGAGAATATATTAGAGATAATAAGAGGGTATGATATAGTTGTGGATGGTTCTGATAATCCCTCAACCAGATATCTTGTTAATGACGCTTGTGTTCTGAGTAAAAAACCCCTCTCACATGGGGGTGTATTAAGATTTGGCGGACAGTTAATAACTATCTTACCAGGTGAGAGCGCATGTTATAGGTGCTTATTTCCCGAGCCTCCACTTGCGCAAAGTTGCGCAGAGGCTGGAATCTTGGGTGTGGTCCCAGGTGTGATAGGCACAATGCAGGCGAATGAGGTAATAAAATATATCTTGGAAATAGGCGATCTTTTAACAGGCAGACTTCTTATATTTGATGGACTTAATTCCAGTTTTCGAGAAGTAAACGTAGGAAAAGATCCGAAGTGCCCTATATGTTCACAGAAACCTACTATTACAGAAGTTATTGATTATAAGCATTGTAAAAATAGGGACAGCGACTATTTTTTATAGAAAACAGCTTTGGAAAAAATAGTCGCTGTCCCTATTTTTAAAGGAGTGTTAAATTGACTAGGGCGATTTCACTATTATCAGGAGGCTTAGACAGTATTCTTGCCACCAAGGTTATTATTGACCATGGCATAGAGGTTGAGGCGCTAAATTTTGTGAGTGTCTTCTGCAACTGTACTTCCAAAGGCAGTACATGCTCTGCTGGAAGATCCGCTGCAGACCAGCTAGGGATACCGCTTAAGGTCATGGAGAAGAGTGAAGAGTATCTGGATATCTTAAAGAGTCCAAAACATGGGTATGGCAAGAATATAAACCCGTGTCTTGATTGCCGTATATTTATATTTAAGAGGGCGAAAGAGTATATGGAGCAGGTAGGGGCATCTTTTATTGTGACAGGCGAGGTTCTAGGATCAAGGCCCATGTCTCAGAGGCGACAGGCTATGGAGCTTATAGAGCGAGAGAGTGGTTTAAAGGGCCTTGTAGTCAGGCCATTATGCGCAAAGTTAATGGAGCCTACTATTCCTGAGAAAGAGGGCATACTTGATAGGGAAAAACTCCTAGCAATTCAAGGGCGCAGCAGAAAGCCTCAGATTAAGATGGCCCAGGAGTTTTCTATTGCAGACTATCCTTGCCCATCTGGCGGATGCCTTCTAACATATGAGGGTTTTGCAAACAAAGTTAGGGACTTGATGAAGAATAAGCCTGATTTTAATATGGACGACGCAAAGCTATTGAAGGTGGGCAGGCATTTTAGATTGTCCCCGGATGCTAAGCTTGTTGTAGGAAGAGATGATAACGAGAATAAGAGGCTCTTAAGTCTTATAAAACCAGGCGACTTATCCTTTTATCCGCTTAATACTAATGGACCGCTGTGTATCGGGAGGGGTAGGTTTGATGCTCAGTTACTTTCTAAGGCATCTTCAATAGTAGCAAGATATAGTGATGGAAACTCAGGCGATAATCTTACTATCGTGTACAAGAATGCAACTGATGATAAGGTTAAAACAATAGATATTAAAGGAGCGGATGAGGCGGAACTAGGAGCTATGAGAATATGTTAGGTTATATTTTTTTTACCCCTTGACATAGGGTAGGGGGGTATGGTATACTTTAGGTGTAAGGAGGAACTATTCTGATGAAAAAACCGATGACACATGATGGGGAGATAGTATCTCTTAAGCGCATTGAAGGTCAGATTCGCGGTATCCAGAAGATGATCGATGATAAAAGATATTGCGTTGATATATTGACTCAGCTTCACTCAATAGTTGGGGCGATTCTCAGGGTTGAGGATAATATTTTACAGAGACATCTTGATGGTTGTGTTGCCCAGGCCTTAAAGGGTAGATCTGAGATGGAAAAACATAATAAGATAGATGAGATCATGGTCCTATTAAAAAGATTCAGAAGGAGTGGCTAAGATGATAAAGATTATGAGATTCACTGTATCAATAGTAGTATTCATAGTTCTGGTCTACTCAGGTGGCGCATATGGAGGAGTATCAGATGCGGGACTTTTGGATTCATTGATCTCCCAAGCTCTTAAGGATAATCCCAGGATTGAGGCTTCACTTAGTAGATGGAAGGCTCAGGAGTATAAGATAACTCAGGCTCGCAGTCTTCCTGATCCATCAGCTCGTTACACATATTTTGGTGATAACGTGGAGACTAGAGTTGGCCCTCAGGAGCATAAATACGGCGGTTCGCAGAAGATACCATTTCCTCTGAAATTGAGCGCCAAGGCCAATGCTCAGAAAAAAAAGGCCCAGATGGCAAAAGAGGAGTACGAGGCAACAAAGCGTGAGATTATAAAAGATGTAAAGTTTATCTATTGTGATATCTATTGGATAGATACAGCTATACGGGTTACAGAAGAAGAGAAGACTATTATAGAGCGCGTAGAAAAGGTTGCGCAGAAGAAGTATGAGTCAAATCTCACGCCGCAGCAAGATGTGATCAAAGCGCAGGTAGAGCTCTCTAAGATGTTGGATAAGTTATTTAAGCTTCGCCAACATAGAAAGAGCCTGGTTTCAAAGCTTAATAGTGTATTAAGCAGATCAAAAGACGCGAAGCTTGATAGTCTCTTATCTTTAGAGCAGAAAGAGTTTAAGTATAGCCTTGATGAGCTTCAAGCTATTGCCAGTGATTCACGACCCGAACTCTTGAAGGCGCGACTTGATATTGAGAAGTCTGAATATGAGAGATCGCTAGCTGGGTTAGATTATCTTCCAGATGTGACCTTAGGTTTTGACTATATAGATGTTGGCGAAGGCAGTACAACTAGCCCTAATGATGGTGATGATGCCTGGATGGGCACGGTCTCCATTAGCGTACCTATCTGGTTTGATAAATTGGGTGCGCAGGTTAATGAGAAGAAGGCATCCTTGAATGCCAGTCAGAAGAACTATGAGGATGTAGAGAATAGAGTTACATATGAGGTTGAGGATCTCTATTTTAAGATTACTACATATAAGGATATAGTATCCTTGTATGAGAGCGCGTTAGTGCCTCAAGCACAGCAGGCCTTTGATGTCACCCGCACAGGTTATGAGACGGGTAAGATAGATCTACTAAATTGGCTAGATTCTGAAAGGGTGCTATTGCAGACAAAACTTGCGTATTACAAGGCATTGGTCGACTATAATAAATCGATAGCTTTTTTGGAGAGGATTGTTGGAAAAGACCTATAGGCTTCTGTCATTGCGAGGCCACGAAGTGGCCGTGGCAATCTCAAGACTGAGATTGCTTCGTCGGCCTTCGGCCTTCTCGCAATGACGGGCGAAACAAAGGATAATAAAATGAAGATCTCAAAAGTACAGTTAATAATTAGCGTTGCCATAGTTGTTCTCCTAATATTTCTAGTTTTTAGCTATGCAAGTAAACGAGATACGGAATACGGAATACGAGATAAGGAGACAGGATTAAACGTTACACACTATACTTGCGGCATGCATCCAAGCGTTAAGGTATTGCCTAAAGATTATAAGAAGGATGCCTTGTGCCCTATATGCAATATGGCACTTATTCCTGTGCTAGCCGAAAAGAGTAAGAGTGTGGGGATGGGGAACAATATTGCAAAAGGAAGCAGCCATGAGAAAGGCAGTACGCATGAAATGGAGGCCAAGGGTAGTGTGACAACATCCGAGGAAGCCTACTATGGGTGCGGGGTAGATGAGGATGGCAAATGTCTTTGTTGTGACGGTAGTGAAAAAGACGCACTATGTACATGTGGAGGGCACGACTTCGCCATTAAAGGAAGTGGAGGCGAGTGTCCTGTTTGTGAAAAACCATTACGAAAACTTACTAAGCAAGAAGCAGATAAGCTTAATGGTGTAATCGGGCGAGTTAGCATTAAGCGTTCTCAAGCCCAATTGGCGGGAGTCAGAACTGAACAAGTCAGAAAACGCCAACTCTTTAAAATGATAAGAACCGCTGGAAAGGTAGCATATGATCCCCAGCTTGCGATCGCACAAGAGGAGTTTATCTCTTCCTTGAATACCTTAGATAAGATACGAGAAGGAAGGATCTCAGAGATAGAGACCAGATCAACAAGCCTAGTCGAATCTAGTAGAAGAAAACTTAGGCTCTTAGGCTTAAGCGATGAGCAGATCATGGGGCTACAGGAGACAAGAGAGGTCCAGACAAACTTAGTTCTACCAGAAGAGAAGATGTGGATCTATGGTGATGCTTACGAGTATGAGTTGGGATGGATAAGGATAGGTGAGAGGGTTAAGGTGACAGCAGCGGGTTTTTCAGGAGAGGAATTTTTAGGGGTAATATCCTCTGTAAGTCCGGTGGTTAATCCCATGACACGATCTGTGAGATTCAGGGCCCAAGTAGATAATGTCGGACTGAGATTAAAGCCTCAGATGTACGTTGATATTGTAATTATGAGCAAATATGAAGGACCGGATGGAGGCTCTGAAGTATTAGCTGTCCCAAAAGATGCCGTACTTGATACAGGAGCTCGTAAGGTTATCTGGATCGACATAGGAGATAATATATATGAGGGCCGAGAGGTTCTCTTAGGCCCTGAGGCTGTTTCAGTAATTAATGGTAAAGATCAAAAGTTTTATCCAGCACTAAAAGGACTTACAGGGGGCGAGAGAGTTGTAGTAAGGGCTAACTTTTTGATAGATTCACAGAGTCAGATCACCGGTGTCGCGTCCAGCGCATATGGAGGAGCATTAGGAGATGAGGATAAGGGTTCACCTTCTGGACACTTGCATTAATGGAGAATGAAACATGATTAACAAAATTATAGAGATATGTCTTAGGAACAGGTTTCTGGTTATAGCAGCCTTTACGCTGATTATTGTCTGGGGCATATATTCGATGAATGATATACCGGTTGACGCGATACCTGATATTGGCGAACTTCAGATAATAGTCTATGCTGATTGGCCCGGAAGGAGTCCTAAGGATGTTGAAGATCAGGTAATATATCCGCTGACTACAGGGTTGATGGGTACCCCTGGGGTTAAGGTTGTCCGATCAAGCTCTGCATTTGGTTTTGGGCTTGTAAATATGATATTTAAAGATGGAACAGATTTTTATTGGGCAAGAACTAGGGTGCTTGAGCGACTCGATTTCGCTAAAAAGGGTATCCCAAAGAGTGTCTCTGTCACATTAGGTCCTGATGCGACAGCACTGGGCCAGATATTCTGGTATACGGTCGAGGGTGATGGGTATGATGTAGAGCAGCTGCGTTCAATACAAGATTGGTATGTGCGTTATCAGCTGAATGCTGTTGAAGGAGTTTCAGAGGTTGCCTCTGTTGGAGGATATGTAAAACAGTATCAGATCGATATAGATCCTAATAAGCTCATATCATATGGTGTAAAGATACATGATATTATAAGCTCTGTGCAAAAATCCAATATTGATGTTGGCGCTAAGGTATTTGAGGAGGCAGGCCAAGAGTTTATTGTACGAGGACTTGGATTTATTAAGAATATATCTGATATTGAGAATATAGTTATTGGCGCAAAAGAGGATGTACCTATCTATGTAAAAAATATAGCATCTGTAACTGTTGGGCCAGAATTTAGACGAGGGGCGCTCGACAAAGAGGGCAAGGAAGCAACAGGCGGTGTTGTGATCATGCGTTATGGTGAAAACCCGCTTAAGGTTATCAAGCGCATAAAGGCAAAGATAGCGGATCTTTCAGTAGGCCTCCCAAAAGGTGTGAAGATAGTGCCGTTTTATGATAGGACGGGTTTGATCTTAAGGGCCATAGGAACATTAAAGGGAGCCCTTACCCAGGAGATTATTATAACAGTATTTGTCATTCTTCTTTTCCTTATGCATATGGCAGGAAGCGTTGTTATATCATTAGTCTTGCCCATAGGAGTCCTGATAGCATTTATTCTCATGCGCCAATTTGGTATAGACGCTAATATCATGTCATTAGGTGGTATAGCTATAGCTATTGGTGTGATGGTAGATTCAGGGTGTGTCTTAGTCGAGAATATTTACAGGTTGCTTGCCGAAAGGTTAAAGGATAAGAAGGATGGGAAGCTTGATGAGCAAGAGAGACTAGATATATGCATAAAAGGCGCACAGGAGGTAGGAAAGCCTGTTATATTCGCGCTTCTTACTACAATAATAGGTTTTATCCCCGTATTCGTATTAACAGGTCAAGCTGGAAAATTGTTTAGACCTCTTGCATTTACTAAGACATTCGTTATGGCAGGTGCCGCTATTATAGCACTTATGCTTCTTCCGACGCTCTCATACTTTTTTCTAAGGGGCAGACTAAGACCTGTTGATGAGAATAAGGTTGCGCAGTTTTTAAGAAAGGTATATCGACCAACTATAGGGTGGGCGCTAAAGAACAAGAAGAAGATCATTTTAATATCTGTCTCTCTTGTATTAATAGGAGTGTTATGCGCGTCTATGATAAAACAGGAGTTTATGCCTCCTCTTAATGAAGGAGATCTGCTCTTTATGCCTGTGCTTTTACCTGGCGCATCATTAACCCAGGTTATGGATGTTATGAAGAAGCAGGATATTATTATAAAGAATGAATTCCCCGAGGTCCGGTGGGCTGTTGGAAAGTTAGGACGAGCTGAAACCGCGACAGATCCCGCGCCTGTCATTATGATAGAGACTATAATTCATCTTAAGGATAAGAAATTTTGGCGAAAGGGAATGACAAGAGAAAAACTGATACGCCAGATCCAAGAGAAGACCAGAATGCCTGGGGTGAGTCCTATTATGACTCAGCCAATACGAAACAGGATCGATATGCTTGCTACTGGAATCCAGACACCTGTTGGAGTTAAGGTATTTGGATCTGACCTTAAAAAAATCGTTGAGATAGGTATTAAGATCGAGAAGATAGTAAGTAAGGTAGATGGAGCGGTGAGCCCTTATGCTGAGCGTATATCGAGCAGGCCATATTTTGAGATCGATATAGATAGAGAAAAGGCTGCCAGGCATGGTGTTAAGGTCGGAGATATACAGCATATTATAATGACCGCCATAGGAGGAATGAATCTTACTACAACTGTCCAGGGGCGTGAGCGCTATCCGGTCCGGATCCGATATATGAGGGAATTAAGGGATAACCCAGAGGCTTTAAAGAGAATATTTGTGCCAACCCCAAGGGGTGAACATATTCCTTTAGCGCAGGTAGCTACGCTAAAGAAGGTTTTAGGCCCTGCTGTTATCAGCGCGGAGAATACCCAGACTTATGCGAGAGTATTTGTAAATGTAGATCAGTCTAAAGTTGGTTTGGTTGATTTTGTAAAGAGTGCTCAGCTGGCGGTAGATGAGAGTATCAAAAAAGGAGATCTAAGTCTCCCACCTGGCTATTTTATATTGTGGTCTGGGCAGTTTGAAGCTGAAATGGAGTCGCGAAAGAAACTTATGCCATCATTAGTCATATGTCTTGCTGTCATATTAATCCTTCTTTATATGGCATTTAAGGATAGGGGTGTTCTTCTAGTAATATCAACAGGCTTACCAGTCTCTCTTGTGGGCGGGGTAATACTGCTCTATATTTTAGGTTTTAGATTCTCAACAGCGGTTTGGGTTGGCTTCATAGCGCTCTTTGGTGTCGCGACAGATAACGCGGTAGTTCTCCTGTCCACGCTAGAAAATCTATTTAAGCGAAAAATACC
>JBHPDT010000071.1:0-10216 GCA_042577545.1 Candidatus Omnitrophota bacterium
AAATTTTCAGATCTTTATTAATTCATGCGGTGCCTTCTGGCAAGCATGAGATGCGTATAATGCAGATTCTGTAGATTTATCTTTAGCTGCTAGGATCAACTGGGCGCGCGAGGAGTTATTCATTGAAGCAGATAAGAAGAAGATAGTAAGATATAATCAGATTAGAAAGGGTGACATTCTTTATGATATCTATTCGAAGACGATCGCCAGATATGACGGGGGTACTAAATTTTATGGATCATCAAAATCCACAATCGAAGAGGCGATAAGGAAAGGCTTTATTGTGCGTTTATCCGCTTCGTCTGTGACTCGTGAAAATAGGAGGCGAAGAGACTGGCTAATTAAGCGTTTGTCCGATCTAGGTCCGGAAGTGCGGGATGAGGCATTACGCAGATTAAAGAAGATGGAAGCGGATGGCTTAATTCCTACTCCATATCCGACCCTAGATATATTTGGACATTGCCACACGAATTTCTCATACTCCCCATACACACCTGAGATGCTTGCCTGGCGAGCGTACCAACTTGGCTTACAAGTTACTGGTATAGTTGACCATGATACGGTATCTGGCTTTAAGGATTTTAGGAAAGCTGCCAAGATCTTAGGTTTGCGCAATCCAATATGCGGTTATGAACAGAGGGTAAATTTTAAAAATACCAAGTGGGAGAATATGACTATCAATTCCCCCGGAAATCCTGGTGAGGGGTATATAGCGATACATGGTGTATCTGGTGAAGAGAATGGGCAACTGGATATTGTGCAAGCAGCCAAGCGCATGCGCATTGAGAAGATGGCGAAATATTTCTATCAGTTTGCCAAGCAATATGGCATAGACCTAGATTATGAAAGAGATATAGCGCCGCTAACGGAAGATAGTAATCCTACTGAGAGGCATTTTTCCACAGCTATAGCTAAGAAGATATACGAAAAATGCGCAAAAGGAACCAAGGTTGATTACAAGAAGGCAGATCTATTGACAAGAAAGTTGATCCGTGCGATTGAGCGCAGCCTTGATATGGGAACACGGCGCAAGATCGATATCTCAAAGAAAGATGTAAGTGATGTAGAAAAACTGAGTGGCCTTCTACGAGACAGGGTAGCCAAGCCCTTGCGTAAGAAATACCCACCAACAGATAAAGAGAATATTAATATAGAAGAGCTTATAGGGTTTGCCCATTCAAGGGGTTGGATAGTCTATTATCTCTACCTTGGTGGTGAAAAACCGTGCGAGGCAGAGAGTAAAAAGAATATAGAGGAGTTTCTCGATTATCTAAAATCCATAGGCATTGATGGTGTTATGTTCATGCCTAATCGCAATTCAAGAACAGAACGCGAGCGGGTCTTACCACTATTTTATGAGAGGTTTGATAGGGTAGGAAATGGTATGGATGTTAATAAATGGGGGATGCCTTTTACGTGGTTTAATATGTCATGTGATCCGCGGTTTGTTGCTGAAGCACTGCAGCTTGTTAAGGATGAGGTCAGGAGTGAACAGGTCGCGCATAGGATGTCGTATCTTAGCCAAGAATCGCTAGATGATATTAAGGCAAATAGACAGGGCGAGGTCGCTGAGATAGTATTTGTTGGTCTTATGTGTGGAGACAAGTTTCATAAGAGCTCCGAATTACTGCCTGGAATGCAAGTCGATAGTTTGACTCTAGCTGGTGATTTTTCTCCAGAGGCTGCTGAGATGAAGGAGCTACAGGAGCAATATCTGGCTAGTCTGCCCAAGGCAGTGCGAGATTATCTTGCTGATCTAGATAATATTGAGAGTGGAGGACCAGCGAGCAGTTCTGCTAGAATCTTTGCTCAGATCAGCAGGCCTAAGGGTGGTGGAAAAGTAGAGATAACCTTTATTACAAGTGTTGGTAAAGACGCAAAGCCATTTATGGATAAGCACGAGGCCTTAGGCATAGATATGTCCAAGGCGCATGTTTCGAAGACCAAGCCCAGCGCTGATACGCTCGTCTTTGAAGAGCCGGATGGGAGAAGAAGTTTTTTACATACTTTAAGCGCTAGTGAGGAATTCAGTCCTGATATATTAAAGCCGGAATATTTTGAAGGTAGGAAGGTTGCCGAGTTTGGGGGCATAGCATTGACAGCGTTGATGCCACATATTGACAGCGCACTTTGGATGGCAAAAACTGCCGGATGCATAACAATCCTTGATACTGTAGTTGATCAACCCAGACAATGGAGAGATTTTAGGAAAAAATATGATGACGATTATTTAAGGAAAATCTTATCGCTTATAGATGTATTTACCCCATCCATTGCTGAGGCGCAGCAGATTATGGCTGATTATCTTTACCCGGATGATCAGACCAAAGCAGATGATGAGGCGAAGAAATTTACACCTCAGGAGGTAGTAGAATTCTTCAATAAGCAGGGCGCTAAAGCCATATTTTTAAAAGTTGGTAAAGATGGCGCATATGTGAAGGCAACAAAGGATTCTATATTTAAAGAAGAGGCAGAATTTCACGTGCCGATATTTAAAGGTTTTAGAGACGTAAGTCCTACGGGAACTGGTGACGCGTTTGTAGGAGCGTTAACTTATGCTGTTGCGCAAGGTTGGGGCGTGCATAAGAGCGCGATGTTTGCTGATGTTGTAGGTGGAATGTGTGTGGAATGCGTAGGCGGCACAATTAATGATCAAGACTTAGTTGACGCGCTCTATTTTATGGAGCGCTTAAGAGCGCAGATAGTTGCGCAAGAAATGCTCGATTATTCTAGAAAGGGTGCGGAGGAACTTGTACCTAAGATGAGCCATAAGAGTGTATATCCTCGATTCAGGTGGCAAGTAGAGATGGAGCTCGCTAATCTAATATATATGAGGGGTTTTTCGCAAGCTCCTGGTATGGAGCCAAAAGATATTGCAAGAGAGGCCTTTAAGCGTACAGGGCGCTTGGTAGATTTTATGAAGTTTGGCCAAGCGCGTGTAGAACTGGATCAAAATGCGGATTCAAAATATGGATCTCAAGCGTTTATACATCTACCTAATCAGTCATCTGCACAGAAGAGCTTTTCACAAACACGCACAATAATGGTTACCTATGGCGAAGGTATCTTATTTCCAGATAGGGCTGAGCTTGTTAGTGCCTATAAGCAAGACGGGTCAGTCTTATACCTAGATAGTGATAAGATAAGAGATGGACAACTACTTCTTAATACAGATAGGGTCAGGGAGCACAAGGCCAATACGCGGGATATGGTATATCTTCAGCCAGGGGTGGTTATTACTATCCCAAAAGGCGCACCCCACTCATTTCTTGGGGGATTAAGAGGTCTTTCTTATGTTGAGGTCTCTGACCCCACAGATAATGCAGGTACAGTCCATACTCAAAGTTCTGAAGAACCATTACAGAAATCACCCAAGCTTCATAACACTAAAGGTATTCCTAACGCAAAGATATTAGAGATAGATTCATTCGAAGGCAGAAACAATGGACATCAATCCATGGAGCCAGATTGGCTTGATATGATACATATGCTTATAAAGCGTGGCGAGTTTAAGGGGTTCGCCCCGGACGATGAAGAGACTTTTATTAGTAAAGTGTGGTTAGTAGCGTCACTTCTTGAAGCGGATAAAAGTAAAAAGGCTGCCACTATTTTGCGGGCTCTTCAGAAAAAAGTCAGCATAGATATTGTGGAAGATCTGTTTAAACACGCGCTATACCCGCTTATTGCAAAAGGCATAGATTCCGGCGTAGGAGAGTACGCGTTTCTGCCTGATGAGGCTATAAGTCTTAAGAATTTTCACGATAGCAGAACAGCGGTAAGTCAGTTCTTGAGGCAGGGACAGATTCAGGGGGAGTTGGCAACAGAGTTTACTGATTTAAGATCTGGTTACACCTCTTCATTTATAGGAAACCTTCCAAACCAATATACTCCAGTTCAGCAAGCTGCTGATGATATTACGCTAACTGTTACTCATGGCCAGACTATATTATTTGTAGATGATTTTGAGGTTGTCAGAGCACCAAATGGTTTTGATCCTTTGGATATTCCTGTTGAGTTCTCATCAGAATATGAAGCATCTAGACCAAATGGCTGGAAAGCCCCTAAGCTGAAGAATAAGGTCTACCTTGTTCCAGGAGTTACCATACGCATTAAGAAAAGTTCAAAATTTGCTAATTTTGCTTCAGATGATGGGTTTGCTGCTATAGAGACTAGCGCGATCAACATTCCAGAAGAACTCAGCGAGGGCATAGAACAACTACAAGAGCAGGGCAAGAGAGATGCGAAGATTTCTATGCGAGATGGCGATCATATATACTATGTTGACCTCAAGACTCAGAAGACTCGACGCATTAATTTAAATATTGACAGAACCTATGTTGGTGAAGATATAGGGATTCACATAGAAACTTATTGGCAGAATCCAAAATTAAATTATCTTGTTCAGAGAAGAAATCTTCCTATAACACAGAAACTGATAGCTCAAGGCAGATCACTTCCTGCGGTTACACCGGATCATGTGGCGCTCTTGCTTGAAAGTGAGGATCTTAAAGCTGTTGATGAGCAGATAGAAGGTGGGGTACGGACAGCTGCTGCCAGGGCTCTTACGAATCATATAGCTGTTCTTACAACTAACAATGGTGTAATCACAAAAGGGCTGAACCTAACAGAAGCGATTAATTGTAATGATCTGGTGGAGTTTTCAGCAAAGACCGCAGTCGTCTCTGATATGCTAGGTGAGCTAGGGCATCTTAATAAGGCTCAAGCAGACAAGTTGCGCGACTCCTATTTTGAGAAATATCGCAAAAAGATGGCCGAAGGTGGTGATACCGGCTATGAGCCAGGAGAGGTCTTATATATCGATCTTAGCCAGAAGGATATAAGGCTGATAAACAGAACACGAAGAGAGTTACTTAGAATCGGTCAGCAGATCGATGATAGAGGCCTGGTCATAGGCCCTGGCGGCAATATCAGCGCTTGTATAGAGATAGGTAGCAAGGGCAGAAAGGTGGTCTTGGTTAAAGCCAGCGGTAAATCCTTTGCTACTATGAAGGCTAATGAGTATGTGATAGTAGATCTTGAGACAGGTGTACCGGTCATGTGTAGGGAGCTACTCGGGGGAGGTGGCGTATTTCTAATGGAAGAATATGCTGGAGAGCATCTAAAGCCCAGCACCGAGGTAGATTTTCATAGGGCCATATATGAGGCTAGGCCTGATATTAAGGCGATCTGCCATGCGCATCCACCTGTTTCAACAGGCATAGCTTCAGCTGGCCACACGTTCAGTCTTAATGGAACATTGTTTGAGCGAATGGATTACATACATCCGGGCAAAGGAGAGTTGCCTACAGAGGTTGGAAGAAAATTTGGTCTGAGGACAATAGATTCCTTATTAATGGCTATGCATGGCGCTATTACAGTAGGATCAGATCTTGATGAGGCATTCTCTCTTACAGTTCAGATGGAGGAGGCGGCAAAGAAGTTTGTATTGAAGAATATGCGATCAGATTCTGCTTATAAGGCTATACGAGAGAGCATAGTCGGGATACCTGCAGCAGATAACGCACCTATTGGCATGGTAGATATTAATGAATATATAGCAGACCTTAAGAGAGATGATTCAGCTGAGTGTTGGGAGATGAAGCATATCTATGGAGATGAATGGGATGTAGCTAGATGGAGGCTAGTAGTCGCTCTAGATAAGTTCAAGAAATCTTATCCGAATGTTAGCAATGTTATAGTGCGAATTACCAGGCATAAAGATAGATTTGATGCTTACGACTTTGTTATAGTTGGGGTTGATGAGGATAGTGATGTAATAAGGTTTAATAATACAAACGAAGATGAACCTATGATCGAATACTTCGTTAAGGGAGCGCTAGAGCGTGAGATATATAGTGAGGAGCCCTCATGGGAGGACCTATCTTTGGCTGGAGTACAGAGCGCATTTCGATTGCAAGAGATGGTAAAGGCTAAAAAGGGCACGATAGACTGCTCAGGACTTTGTGTATTAGTAGATACTCATGCAGAAGGGAGTCCTTATATAGAGTATTCTGTGCGTAACTCTGTTGAAGAGGTACTTGGCCTGGTAAAGAGAGAAGCCGCACTTTTACATGATGATGCTCCAGGTTGGGGTGAGAAGCTAATAGGGGATGTAAAGAGGCGCTATCGTAGACGCTTAAGTTCTCAAGCATTGGAATTGAGCCAAGCAAAGATACGAAGTTCTAACACTAGAATCGCTAAGAAGGTTACAGGGAATAAGTTCTTTCAGTATGCTGATTCTATACTTGTATATACATCTGTTTATCATGAAGCAGGGACGGATGCGATTATTGAAGAGGCCTTAAAGCAGGGCAAAAAGGTCTTTATGCCCCGCGTAGTGAATGAATCTGAGATGGAGATAGCCCAGATCAGCAGTATGGATGATATTGTCTGGGGTGCGAGCGGATTTCCAGAGCCAAAGCGAGAATGCAAGGCTGTGGGCGATATAGATATAAATCTGATGATAGTTCCTGTAACAGGCTTTGATGATAATTGCAATAGACTTGGTCGAGGAGGGGGCTACTTCGATAGATTTTTTGCCGCATTAGAGGGTCTTGGGGTAGCTCCTAATTCAATACCTACGATCGGCCTAGCGTATGAGGCGCAACGCTTACCGGAGATACCCGTTGATGGAGATGATATTAAATTAGATTTTGTTGTAACCGAGAAGAGTACACATGCTAATGCGCGCACATACTTTGAAGAGGACGCAGCTGGTTGGCCTTATAAGGATGGTCCTTGTGAGCTCAGATATATCGATACGAGTGAGACTGCGTTATTTGCTAATAATGAGATATTGTTTGCAGGAGCTAAGACTTCAGTAGGCGCTTTAACTAAGGACAACTTTGATACTTATGTGAATGTACTTGTTGATGCAATTACAAGGGCAGCTGATTCGTATAAAGATAAAACAGGAGATGAGGCTGTTATTGGGCTTTTATCATTTCAGACTAATATGCCAATAGTCAAGCGTGATCAGGGCTTACCATCGAATATATACGCGCAAGCTGTTGATAAAGCTTTTTATGTGGCTCTGGAGAGAAGGCCTGATCTTAAGATAATAGGTTATGGCGGTGTGCAGATAGGAGCTGCCATGGATCCTAGGATATTAGCTAAAAAGACAGGTGAAGAAGGCGAACATGGACAACCCAATGTTCTGGTGTTTCCTAATATGGTAAGTTATGAGACCGCAGCAGGCGCTATGAGCAGATTCTTGGGTAGAAATGATACAATTCCTGAGGAATTACACGCAATGGACTTTCATTACGATCGCAGACCTGCCAGCAGTCCTCTTCTTGCTCAGATATGGAAGCGTTTACGGCAAGAGAAAAGTAAGCCTAAGATCATATTTACAGAGCCTGAGGATAAGGAAGTATTTGACGCTGCTATAGCTGGTGTTAGGCAAGGGCTGTTTGACCCTATCTTTATAGCAGATAACCAAACGCGGGAGTCAATACGTAGGAAGATCGAAGAGATAGAGGCTATTAGCGAGCTACGTGAAGGCAAGATGAAGAATTATACTCGACATATTAAATTTGTAGATCCATATGATTTTGCCGAAGAAATAACTGGGCCTGATTCTGCTAGGAATCTTTCTGTGGCGAAGATGTTGTTAGCAGGCGAGGTCAGGATAAAGGGCATGAAGATAAGGGCAGATGGTCTGGTTGCTGGAAAGGTTGCTGATAGCTCTAGTGTGCTGCGCGAGGTATTTCCCCTGAAGAGAAAGGGCCAGGGAATGTATGATTTTGGTATAGCTCAACTGCCGGGAAAAGAAGGCATGATAGCTTTTTCTAATGTGGTGATCAAGGTAAAGCCTACTCCAAAGCAAGTAGCTGAGATGGCTTATCAGACAGCAAAGGAGTTTGAGAGGTTAACAGGTACTAAGGCAAAGGTCGGATTAATAGCAACAGCATCATATCCAGATTCTGATATGATCCAGGCTGCCAAGAAATTGAAGAAAATAGATCCTGATATCGAGGTGCTTTCCCCAGTGACTTTAGAAGAGGCCTTGGCTAGTAAGTGTAATGTCTTTGTGCCGCCTGATCTTATGTTTGGACTTTCGGGCAAACCAAAGGAAGCATTGGCAAAACTTAAAAGAAAAATTACACTAATCGTTATAAGGGTGTGCGGCTTTCTAGATATATTCATCATACTCCTCCTTTATTTAAAAGAATAGTTTCACTTCTGCAAGAAATCTCGAATCTGAACCATCTGATGCCTCCTGCCCAAGCTGGATGCCCAGGTCTAATGAGAGAGACGCCTTATTAGGTATATCTAAACGTAGGGCTGGTCCGGCACTATATAGTCGTTCCTTCTTGGGTTCCCCTACCTGCGGGCTTTTATTTTCAATTATACCCCAGTCAAAAAATCCAACAAATCTAAGGGCATCGAACCAATATACATCTTTAGTAAACGGCACCTTCCATTCCTTGGGCGTGCCGTATGGTGGTATATAGAGTTCAGCTGAAAGCGTGCCACCACGATCCCCGGCATATTCTGCTACAGGATATCCCCTTACTCTGTTTATTCCGCCTATAGTAAACTGCTCGGAAGAGACCATATTGTAAGCGGTCAACTGCATCGCACCCTTAAGCATCAGGGCCATTGATTTCGGAAGAGTTTGTATTCTTGCTATATTAGTAACGCTTCTGAAAAACCTTCCGCCAGCTCCCAACCTGCTGGCATCGGGATCCTTATGATCGAGACCTCCTAGTATATCTTCAATACCAAAATCAAATTCCTGGGTAATAATTGTCCTTCCGTCAAATCTGTCATTCGCATCCAAATTAAGACCTACCTTTGCAATTCGTATCTTATCATCACCAGTAGTGATGCCCAATACTGTATTCTCTATATCCTTATATTCAAAGCCGGGGGTTATATCTAAGCTGAAGTTATCCTTATCAGCTACCTTATACGCATAATAGGTAGAAATTATATCCCCATCACCTTCTATGTTCAGGCTGGATACTTCCCTGCCTAACTTTTGATCTACATGTATATAGTATGCCCCCCATGCGCCTGTAGGTATTATCGGATATAGATATCTAGCTGAATAGAGCTGGTATTTATCCTCTTCTCCAAACTGTACCTCTGCTGAAGCTATATCATCATTTCCAGTAAGATTATTTGATTTGAGTTCAACTAAAAATCTATTGCGATCAAGGTATCGCGAATTATAATTATCATATCCTAATGTTGCGTGTAAGGGGGTCTTATCTTTCACCTGAAGATTCAGATCGGTCTGGCCTCTCTCTTCGCCTCTTGCGAGAACAGCCTTCGCGGCCCGGTCCGGGTGGGAATTTAAATTGTCGATATCTCTTCTTAAAACATCATAATTAAATATATCATCTTTCTTCTGTGTAATATATTTCAATAATACACGTTTCTTGAAGTGCTTATTGCCCTCTAGCGTTATGCCGCCTACTTTTCCTTCTAAAACCTCTATGCGCAACGTACTATCGTCTATCCTTTGTGGCGGCAGATAAGCGAACGAGGTAACATAGCCCCTGCTCCTGTACTCATCAGATATAGCATCGGCAATATTCCGAAACTCATCTAGCGAAAGTTCTTTTCCCTCATATGGTTCTACTATGGCTCTAATAATTGAGTCGTCAACGACACTAACCCCAGTGACCTCTATCTTATCTATTAGCTGCCTCTCCTGTGATGCGCTAATCTGCTTTGGTTTTTCAGGCTCAATTACATCTTCGGTATTTATCTTTGGCTCTTCTGCCTCTTTTATAAGCTCTTGAGTTACCTCTGTCGCTCTTTTTGTTTTTTCGGCCCTGCGCCCTGTTGCGCCAACATCCTGTCCAGGGGGAATCTGTTGACCTTCTGCAATAGAAAGATTAGACGATAAGATAGTAATTAGGATGACTAATAATAATGATAGGCGTGTAATAGAATTTCGCTTCACATCAGACTCCTTCTCTAAAAGGTCATTAGAAGAAAACATCGACCATATTTTTTAAATGGTTTAAATATGATTTGACCAATTCTGTGATATTAAAATATATATGTATAATAAAGAATTGATAAGACAACAGCCAGTAACGAAGTTATAATTATATAAGCGCGGGATTATCTACTCATATATATGAGTAGTATACTTATATATACCACGAATACGATGCCATGTCAATAAATTTCTTGTTTAGGAATAGAAATGGTAAGATAGATCGTACCCCCCTTAAGGTAAGGAAGTTAGTTGTTT
>JBHPDT010000072.1:0-10172 GCA_042577545.1 Candidatus Omnitrophota bacterium
TTATTGTTTAATTATGCTGTCGGCCTAGGCATATCAGGAGGCCAGGGTATCTTTCGCTTATCTATTACAAGGCAGCTGCCAGGTGTCATCTTAGCTTTCTTTTTTACTTCGGCAGCTATATTAGTAACCTCTCCATAAGAGACTATATGGCGTATCTCATTTGTTACACCAGCCAATGATATTGTCATGATTGGGAATTGTACTACCTGTTCACCATGTCGCGCTTTTGCGAAGATAAAACCTCTCTCCAGGTCTTCTTTGTTGTAAAGGGCGCGTATCTGCTTATCGAACTCAGCTGTTATATAATCCCCGATCTCTTGAGCCTTGTTAGGGGTTGTTAGGAGCAAAAAGTCGTCACCCCCCTCATGCCCGACAAAATCATCAGGATTTCCTTTTTGCTCAATCACCTCCTTAAATATTGTTGCGGTGAGCATTATGGCCTGGTCGCCGGCATGTATACCATATTTATCATTAAATGCCTTAAAGTTATCGAGGTCGCAATATATAACGGTAAAGAGTTTGTTGTGTTGAATTCGGTCTTCTGTCTGTTCTTGGATTACAATATTACCAGGCAACTTAGTAAGGGGGTTAGCGTTTTCCGCTTTGGCCCTCATTTTTTTGAGTTCAATAGCCATCTGGTTAAATGTATCAGCCAGCTCCTCGAGTTCATCATTGGTATGCATATGTATTCGTAGGTTTAAATCACCACCAGCCACCTCTTTTGTAGCGGTGTTTAAGACCACAATAGGACCCACAAGTCTCTTTGTCAAGGCCAGGCCGAAGAATACACATGCTATGACAACCACAATCCCAGTAACTATTACAGGTACATAGACCTGCGCCATGGCCTCATTCATATTGCTTAATGGTATGTCAAGCCTTGCGACATGGGAGTAATTTTTATCTTTAGTAGATATGGGTATAAAAAGCTGTAGTTGTTGGGTGGCTTTATCAGTATTGGATATAAAATTTTTGCCTGCTTTTACCGCGCTTAACGCCTCCTTGACGTTGGATACCTCGCTAGAAGAGGATCTTTTTCTAGCAGAGATTCCAGCGGTGCCTGTTATAAATGATCCATCTTTAGCATATATATGTACCGTGTTTATTAGACCAGACCTGCTTAATTCTGCAAGGGTGGGGTCAAAGGCCTTTTTAAAGTTTGATGTTTCAGTCTCTTCAGAGGGGGGTTTTTGCAGGGCGTCTTTTAATATCTGGGCCGTAAGTTTGGCTTTGAGTGAATTAAATATGGTGATTATTCTAAGCTGGTTCTGAAGCTGTATGAAGACAAAGGCGCTTATAAGAACAACCACAAACACTATAAGCATGGTTGTTATTCTGCTCTGCATGGTTATCTTCACGTAATATCTCCTGTATGATTTTACTTAGTGTACTATAAAAGTTAACATCTGTCAATTAGTAAGTAGCCGAGTAAAATCATTAGAGTATAAGTAAGATATATAATATATTAATAACTGATGTTTTAAAGCATGATTTTTTCCATATTCGGGTATATGTTGACAAAATAGCCCTTTTTTGGTATATTACGTCCATCAAATATTTACTTTTTAAAATATAATTTGAACTGAAACAAAGGGCCATGCCACGCAAAAGAAAGAACCTTAATATTTCTGGGTCAAATCTCTGGTATTTAGTGGGTTTGATTACAAGCGACGGCAACTTAAGCCCTGATGGTAGGCATATTAATATAACATCTAAAGACAGAAGCTTTTTGTGTAAGCTAAAAGAAGCTATTGGCTTATCTAATAAAGTAGGGGTAAAAAACAAAACTAAGACTAATCTAGCATACCAGATCCAATTTGCAAATATTGAGTTTTATGGGTTTCTCTTGAAGATAGGATTATTACCTAGAAAGTCGTTGACCTTAGGAAAATTAAAAATTCCAACAAATTTTTTTCATGATTTTTTAAGAGGACTTATTGATGGAGACGGGGGTATCCAAAGATGGAAGCACGCTACAAACCTTAACGAACAGTGGTCTCTTAGGCTTGCTTCAGGATCTAAATATTTTTTGATGTGGGTTAAACAAGAAGTAGAGTTGTTGTGGAGCGCAAAGGGCAGGATTTATCTGGAAGACAAAAAAAGTACTTGTTATCGTTTGAAATATGGAAAAATGGCTGCATGTAAAATATTAGAACATTGTTATTACGAAAATGCATTTGGGTTAGATAGAAAGAAGCAATTAGCCTTGCAATGTGTCAATTCTTATCGAGGTTGGAGCAAAAGTAAGACAGTTAATGAGGGAGCGATACTAACGTAGTGCCGGGATGTTGGAATTGGTAGACAATGCAGACTTAAAATCTGCTGGGTCTTTGTGCCCGTGCCGGTTCGACTCCGGCTCCCGGCACCACTAAAACAAAATGGATATTATGGATCTAGATACTCTCAGACATAGCGTCTCACATGTAATGGCGCAGGCGGTAAAGAGTCTTTGGCCTGATACAAAGATAGCTATAGGCCCCTCTATCTCTGATGGGTTCTACTATGATTTTGATAGAGAAGAATCTTTTCTGCCGGAAGACCTTAAAAGAATCGAAAAGAAGATGAAGGAGATAATCAAGGCAAATCATAAGTTTGAGCGAAGAGAGATCTCAAAAGATGAAGCGCTCAGGCTTTTTAAGGGTCAGGGAGAAATATATAAGACAGAGCTTATAAGTGAAATACCGGATGAAATGGTGTCGCTGTATACTGACGGGGATTTTACCGATCTATGCCGTGGCCCGCACATAGAATCTACAGGAAAGATTAAGGCCTTTAAACTTCTGAGCATAGCTGGCGCTTATTGGAGAGGCGATGAGAAGAAGCGGATGCTGCAGAGAATATATGGCACCGCCTTTTTCACAAAGGATGAGCTTAATGAATATATAAGATTGCTTGAGGAGGCCAAGAAGAGGGATCATAGAAGGCTTGGTAAAGACCTTGGGTTCTATCTGATTGACGATAAGGCTGGCGCGGGCCTTATTATTTATCAGCCAAAAGGAGCGTTGCTGCGTACTATTATAGAGGATTGGGAGAAGAGAGAGCACCTTAAAAGAGGGTATGATTTAGTTATCGGTCCGCATATATTAAAATCTGATATATGGGTTCAATCGGGTCATTATGATTTTTACAAAGAACATATGTATATTTTTAAAGTAGAAAATGATGAATATGCGGTAAAGCCGATGAATTGCCCCGGCCATATTCTTGTATATAAATCAAAGACAAGAAGCTATAAAGATCTGCCCATAAGATATTTTGAATTGGGTACTGTGTATAGACATGAGAAGAGCGGTGTGCTCCACGGGCTTCTTAGGGTACGAGGATTTACGCAGGATGACGCGCATGTATTTTGTCTGCCTCAGCAATTAAAGGATGAGATAAAGTCCGTTATAGATTTTGTTATATATGCTATGGGGGTCTTTGGCTTTGATGATTACATGGTAGAGCTTAGTACCAGGCCTGAGAAATCTATAGGCACTGATGAAGCGTGGCAGCATGCGACACAGGCGCTTGAAGATTCCTTAAAGGAGAAGAATATATCCTATGAGATCAATGAAGGTGACGGCGCTTTCTATGGCCCAAAGATCGACATAAAGTTAAAGGACGCATTAGGCCGGCAGTGGCAGTGCGCTACTATACAATGTGATTTTGCTCTTCCGGAGCGATTTGATTTGGCTTATATCGCCCAAGACGGCAAGGAACAGAGGCCTGTGATGATACATAGAGTTATACTGGGCAGCATGGAGCGTTTCATAGGCGCGCTTATTGAACATTATGCGGGCGCGCTTCCACTATGGCTTTCCCCGACACAGGTTAAGGTAATCCCGATAACAGATGCTCAACACGAGTATGCTAATAATATTAGCGCGCAACTTTCTGATAAAGGTTTCAGAACAAAGGTTGACACAAGAAGCCAAACGATCGGATATAAGATACGCGAAGCTCAGGTTGAAAAGATCCCATATATGTTGGTTATAGGTCAGAAGGAAGAAACAGAAGGCACAATTACTGTTAGAAGCAGGGCAAGCGGCGATGAAGGCGCGGCAAAACTAACAGATTTCATAGATAGATTGTTCGGTGAATTAAAAAGATAAATATTTTATTATAACAGCAGCAATAAATGAGAGGAGGCGATTCTTATACAAAAGCGACAACGAATAAATGATCAGATAAGGATTTCAGAAATACGAGTTGTAGGCCTTGAGGGTGAGCAGCTTGGACTAATGAGTCCGCAGGATGCGCTGAAGATAGCAAAAGATGCAGGTGTGGATCTAGTTGAGATTGCTCCGATGGCAAAACCCCCTGTATGCCGGATCATGGATCATAGTAAATTTAAATATGATCAGGAGAAGAAAGAGAAAGAGGCCCGGAAAAGACAGCATATAATAAGGATGAAAGAGGTCCGCTTTAAGCCTCGTATTGATGAACACGATTACCAGACAAAGCTTAATCACATCAAAGAGTTTATCAGTAAGGGCAATAAAGTGAAGGTTAGCTTGATGTTCCGCGGCAGAGAACTTGCGCATACCGAAATAGGCCAGAAGGTTATGCAGCGCGTCATGAAAGATATTGTCGGTGTTGGTGAGGTTGATAAGATGCCCTCGAGAGAAGGCCGCTTTCTGAATATGGTGCTGACTCCCCGGTAAATGGAAAGATAGAGCATCCTTATTTATGGGTTGGCGGCGCTTCCAAAGACCACGACATACTTAATAGAGCAATATGTCTAATAAGAGCTTAGGGTAGCATGTTGCATTATTGTTGTATACAAGCCCGAGTACTCGGGCGCCCTTTGCGATGACATTAATATATAGGAGATCGTTATGCCAAAACGTAAAACAAGAAAAGCTGCAGCAAAGAGAGTAACGGTAACAAAGAAAGGAAAGGTAAAGGCCGCAAAGGCTTTTACTGGTCATCTTTTAACATCTAAAAATAGAAAAAGAAAACGCCATCTGAAACTGAAGACCACGTTTGGAAAAGTTGATTCAAAAAAGTTACGGGAAATGATCACATAGTTCGTATCTCGTATCTAGTATCTGGTATCTCGTTTCGCGCAATCATAAGGGCTTTTTTGAGATACGAGATACGAACAACGAGATACGGAAACACAAGAACAAGGAGTTAACAATGCCAAGAGTAAAACATGCTGTATCATCCAGAAAAAGACGCAAGCGCGTGCTTAAAAAAGCCAAAGGATATGTCGGGGGGCGTAGAAAGCTTTTAAGGACCGCTAAAGAGACAGTAGTAAGGGCTCAGGCCTATGCATATCGGGATAGAAAAGTCAAGAAGCGTACATTCCGCTCGCTTTGGATAACGAGAATTAACGCAGCCTGCAAAATCCATAGTATTAAATATTCCGAACTTATTGACGGGCTTAAGAAAGCGAAGATAACCCTAAGTAGAAAGGTGCTTGCTGAGCTTGCTGTGTCACACAAGACCATCTTCAAAAAACTAGTGGATATTGTAAAGAATAAAAAATCTGCTTAATAATGAAAAAGGTAAAGCTAACCCCACCGCAAGTAATCGTCTTAAGCTTTTTATCGGTTATTATCGCGGGATCAGCTATTCTCAGCTTACCTATGTCAACAGCTGATAACAGAGGCATAGGGATAGTTGATAGCCTCTTTACAGCTACAAGCGCAACCTGCGTTACAGGGCTGGCAACACAAGATACTGGCAATGTTTTTTCGATCTTTGGCAAGATAGTTATCCTTTGTCTTATACAGGTAGGCGGGCTCGGTATTATGACATTCTCCACACTCTTTGCCATAATGCTGGGCAGGCGCTTAACAATATCTCACAACCTTACTGTGCAGAGCGCGCTGGGTCATACCAAGATCGAGGGGCTAAGAGAGCTTATAGCTTATATAGTCTTTTTTACATTCAGTATCGAGGCCTTGGGCGCGGCCGGACTTTTTTTTAGATGGCGCGCAACCATGGGTTGGGACACCTTAGCGACGCTTAAGCATTCGATATTTCATGCGGTCTCCGCGTTTTGCAACGCGGGATTTTCGCTCTTTTCATCGAGTTTTCAGGAATTCCGCTCAGATGCTGTTGTGATGGGAATTATTTCAGCTCTTATTATAATAGGTGGTCTTGGTTTCGTAGTTTTTTTAGAGTTACCGAAATTTAAGTTTTGGGGAAAAGATCGTCGTCCGATAACCTCGCGTTTAAATCTTCAGACGAAATTAGTAGTATTGATCACCGTTTTTTTAATAGTTGTCGGCGCACTGGGCGTATTTGTATTTGAGAATAATAATCTTCTAAAAGGCATGTCATTGCATGATAAGGCGATAGGCTCTCTGTTCACCTCGGTTACTCCGCGCACCGCTGGGTTTAATGTATTATCCACAGCGGACCTGAGGCCTGTTACATTGTTTATGCTAATACTGCTCATGTTTATCGGTGCATCACCAGGCTCAACAGGCGGAGGCATTAAGACAGTTACTTTTGGCATTATTCTCGCGGGCATATATTCGATGCTCTACAACAGGGATAGGATAGTTCTTTTTGGGCGTACGATACCAAAACATGTTTATAGGCGGGCAGCGGTTATATTCTTTTTAGGGCTTTTTGTTATAATAGCGTCTACTTTTTTGCTTTCTATAACAGAGAGCGCGCTTGCGGGCAACAACCCTTATTTTTTAAATATTTTATTTGAATCAACCTCGGCTTTTGGCACGGTTGGGTTATCAACAGGTATTACGCCCCAGCTTTCAGGGCTTGGTAAGATTGTAATTATATGTACCATGTTTATCGGGCGGCTCGGCCCCTTAACAATGGCGCTCGCGATTGCTATGAAAAAAAATAAAGTCGATTATCGCTATCCAGAAGAAAAGCTGATGGTTGGATAGGAAATAGCATATAGCGTATAGCATATGGCGTTTAGCGTATAGAAAAATAAACAACTATGCGCTCAAGAAAAGAACAAGAGGTGATATATGAGACAATTCGCGGTCATAGGGCTAGGCAGGTTTGGCTCAAGTGTAGCAAAGACTCTTAGTGAGCGGGGCCACCAGGTCTTAGCAATAGATATCGATGAAGAGAAGACGCAAAACTTTTCAGAGATAGTAGCCCAGGCGGTCTGTGTTGACGCTACTGATGAGAAGGCGTTAAAGGCTATAGGCATTATGGAAGTAGATGTCGCTGTTGTAAGCGTTGGCGGTAATGTAGAGGCCTCAATTTTAATTACACTTGTTTTAAAAGAGATGGGCATAAAAGAGGTTATAGCCAAATCTGTCTCAGAGGACCAAGGTAAGGCCTTGACAAAGATAGGCGCTGACAAAATAGTCTTCCCGGAACGGGACATGGGGATCCGAATCGCTAATTCCTTATTATCACCAAAGATCAGCGAGCATGTAGGGCTTTCTGAGAAGTGCAGTATTATAGAGACAGAGCCGCCCAAAGAGTTTATAGGAAAGAGTCTTAAGCAGCTTAGCCTGCGTGTTAACTGGGGCTTAAATATCGTTGCCATCAAGAGCAAGGATAGGTCCGGCGCAGAAGTAGTTGATCCTATACCAGAGGCTGACTATAAGATAAGAGAACAAGATAGGCTTGTAATCGTAGGGCCTAATAAGAATATAGAGAAACTAAATAAAGCAGAATAAAAGATATGAGTGAAAAGATAAGAAAGTTACAAGAGCTGGCTAGCAGCGATATAAATTCGGCTCAGAGCCCTGAAGAGCTCGATGCGCTTAAGATACAATACCTTGGTAGAAAGGGTGTTCTGACCCAGCTTTTTAAGGAACTAGGAAGCTTGCCTGCGGATGAGAAGCCGGCATTCGGTCAGGCTATTAACAAATTAAAGCAGTCTATAGATGGTGATATAAAGCTACGGGCTCAAGAGATAGCAGATACTGTGGGCAAGCAAAATTCTTCCGACATAGATGTTACAATGCCTGGCACACTACCGGAGATAGGTTCTCTTCATCCGTTAACAAAGACGATCCAAGATATATGCTCAATCTTCTCTCGTATGGGCTTTGCTGTTATTGAGGGGCCTGAGATAGAGACTGAGCATAATAATTTTGAGGCCTTAAATATTCCACTAGATCATCCCTCCCGGGATACGTTTGATACTTTTTATATTCAAAATGAATGGTTGCTTCGAAGCCATACATCCCCAGTTCAGATCAGGTATATGCAGAATAATAAACCTCCGTTTTCAGTGATCGTTCCAGGCAAAGTGTATAGGCCAGACGCGGTAGACGCCAGCCATTCTTTTATGTTCCATCAGATAGAAGGGCTTATGGTCTCAGACAGTATTAATTTTGCTAATTTAAAGTGGGTCTTATTTGAGTTTGCCCGACAATGTTTTGGGCCATCAAGCAAAGTAAGGTTTAGGCCGCACTTCTTCCCTTTTACCGAACCCAGCGCTGAGGTAGATGTCTCTTGCATGATATGCGGCGGCGGAGGCTGCAGGGTCTGCTCACATAAAGGATGGCTTGAGATTTTGGGCGCTGGTATGGTAGACCCCAATGTCTTTAAGGCTGTTGATATAGATTCAGATAAGTATACCGGCTTCGCGTTTGGCATGGGTGTCGAGCGGATAGCTATGTTGAAATACGGTATTGATGATATAAGATTATTTTTTGAGAATGATCTGAGATTTTTGAAACAATTTTAAATCCGGTTATCGGTTATCGGTTTACGGTTTACGCCAACGCGTAGTCGAAAACCTAAAACCGAACACCGCACACCGATCAAGAGAGCAAGTTATGAAGATATCATACGAATGGCTTAGAGAATATGTTAATACCAAGATCAGGGTAGATAATTTAAGTCCTATCTTAACTATGGCAGGGCATGAGGTTACTGCAATAGAGCAGAGGGGAAATGATTTTATCTTAGAGATAGAGGTGACCCCTAATAGGGCGGACTGTTTATCGCATATAGGCATTGCGCGCGAAGTATCTGCTATGACAAAAAAGAGCCTCAAGCTTCCTGTGGCCAATATTAAAGAAAATAAGTCCACTAAAAAATCAATAGCGATTGAGATTGAGAACAAGAAAGATTGCCCGCTTTATACGGGACGCGTTATAAAGAATGTGAATGTAGCAGTATCTCCGAAATGGTTAATCAGGAGAATCGAATCCATTGGTCTGAGGCCAGTTAATAACATAGTTGATAGTACTAACTTTGTACTCTTTGAGATGGGCCAGCCGCTTCACGCATTCGATCTGGATAAGCTCTGTGGCGACAGAATTATTATAAGGCGGGCCAAGAAGGGTGAGAAGATAATAACTATCGATGGCATAGAGAGAGAGCTCAAACCGGACATATTAGTCATCGCTGATACTGAAGGGCCTGTCGCGATTGCGGGGGTCATGGGGGGTAAGCAGACCGAGGTAACCCAAGAGACAAAGAATATCTTATTAGAGAGCGCTTGCTTTGATATGGTGACAACCAGGAGATCCTCATTTAAGCTTGGTCTCTCTTCAGATTCAAGTTATAGATTTGAAAGAGGCATAGACATAGCCGGTGTTTTGAGTGGATCTGATAGGGCCTCAGAGCTTATTAGCAGTATAGCAAAGGGCAGTGTCTGCAACCTTAATAGTGATGGATCTAAAATTAAAGTACCAGAGAGTATAATTCTTCGCATGACACAGCTCAATAAGATTCTTGGGACAAAACTTGCCCCCAAAGATGTTAAAGATATTCTGGGCCGTCTCGATTTTAAATTTAAAGGCGCAAATAATCTTGAGGTAATCTCCCCATCGTTTAGGCATGATGTCAGCAGAGAGGCCGATCTCTTTGAGGAGATTGCCAGAATTTATGGGTATGAGAACATAGAGCCTAGCGCCCCTAATATTATTACGACCGCTGAAGATCCTGAATCAAAGGATTTTATGTTAAAGAGAAATATGGCAAAAGAGGTTTTAACATCTTCAGGCTTTAATGAGGTGCTGACTTATAGCCTGGTCAGCAGAGAGTCTATAAGTCAGATGGCCCACCCCCAGGAGAGCGTGATAGCGATTCAAAATCCATTAAGCAAAGAACAGGAGATCATGCGCCAATCCCTGGTCCCGGGCATATTAAAGTCCGTTAGACATAACCTTAGCAGGCAGGTGCAGGATATCAAGATCTTTGAGCTTTCGAATATTTATTTTAAGAAAGAAGCGCGACTTAATGAAGAGCCCGTTCTTCTGATAGCGCAGTATGAGAAATCGCAGAAG
>JBHPDT010000073.1:0-10142 GCA_042577545.1 Candidatus Omnitrophota bacterium
GAGTAGTCATGAAAATACCTTTTTTTGTTCTCGTTATTTGTCTTTTGACTTTTTCTTTAGCTTTTGCTGATAGTCAAACTGTTGCTACGGAATCAGGCGACTTTATAGCCATAGGAGTTAGTAGTTCCAGTGGTAAAGATAGCGTGAATACCATTGCGCTATTTGATACTGAAAAGAAATATGTCTGGTATTATAACGCCTATGGCAGCAAATCTAATACAGATAACTCTAAATGGAAGTTTAAAGATTTATCAGAAATGCAACCTAAATCTGGTTTAAGTTTCAATGAGTAGTAATGTTAGCATCTATTACAAAAAAAGCTTGTGACATATTTGGGACACGAAAAAGAGAAAACAGAGGAAAGCACATCATAATACAGGAAAACAGGTAGAATCCTTAATTCCTTGACATGAAACAAGTTGTGTCATAATAGATTGTAAAACATAGAGTTAGGGAATCCTGCTTAGAGGAATCCTCCTCTCTCCGCCACCCTTCTTCGCTGTGGTGCTTTCGTTCTACTACGCTAAAGCTTCGTAGAAACTCGCCCACAGCTTCGAAGAGGTTGCCAAAGGTGCTACGTAGCTGAAAGCGAAAGCATTTCAGCGTAGTAGACCTCTCTCCATCAGCCTTTTTGACATTCATAATCACTTATCATTTAATTATTTACAACTTTCCAAAAAAAGCAAATCCATTTTAGGACTATTCTGCGACTTTTAAACATAGCAAGCCTCTAGCATGAAGTCCATTTCTTTGGCCAAGATAAAATTAAAAAATGGCTTGACAAGTTTATAAATTTATCGTATTATTACGATATTACGATGAATACTATGAAAGGGGTTGGTTAGAATGAACTGCAAAAAAGATAGCGAGTTTCTTAAAGCACTAGGCCATCCAGTCCGGTTAAAGATGGTGGAAGGCTTAATGAGCAACAAATGCAATGTTAATGAAATTGCAAAAAAACTTAATTTGCCGCAATCGACAGTTTCCCAGCATCTGAGCATATTGCGGACTCAAGGTATTATTATTCCTCAGAAGAGCGGTGTTAAGACATGTTATAAGGTTATTAGTCAAAAAGCTAAAGATATTCTTAAGATATTAAGATAGGAGATAGATATTATGTTTCAGAGATTGACCCAACATGCTATACAGAAACCGAAGATAATCATTGGCTTAACCGCCGTTATGGTGATCTTGGCGCTTACGCAATTTCCAAAGATAAAAGTCGATACTGACCCTGAGAACATGCTTTCAAAGTCTGATCTGGCCAGGGTCTTTCATAGGCAGATGAAGAAAGAGTTTTCTCTTTATGATCTTATTGTCATAGGGGTTGTAAATAATAGCAATGAAGATGGGGTGTTTAATGTAAATACTTTATCTAATATATATCATATTACAGAAGAGATACAAAAGATAGAAGGGGTTATATCCGCAGAGCTCATTGCCCCATCCACAAAAGACAATATTCTGCAGGCCGGCCCGGGAACAGTGCGATTTAACTGGCTCATGGAGAAGCCCCCTGCATCAAGACAGGATGCTTTATTTATCCGGGATGAGGCTCAGGATCATCCCATGTTTCATGGAACCCTAATTTCAGAAGACGGTAAGGCGCTAGCGCTATATGTTCCAATAGAAAAGAAGGATTTAAGTTATGAGATTTCACAGAAGATTAAAAGTGTTGTAGCCAAATATCCCAGTGAGGATGAATATCATTTTACAGGTTTGCCTATTGCCAATGACCAGTTTGGCACTGAGATGTTTAAACAGATGGCTATCTCAGCGCCGCTAGCAGGACTGGTGATATTCCTTCTTATGTGGCTATTTTTTAGATCAATAAGATTAATCATTGCGCCGATGCTGGTTGCCATGGCTACCGTGATCACCACTATGGGACTACTGATAGGTTTTAAATTCCCTGTTCATATAATGAGCTCCATGATCCCTATATTCTTAATGCCAATAGCTGTTTTAGATTCGGTGCATATATTAAGTGAGTTCTTTGATAAATATCATATATATAAGGACCAGAAAAAAACTATGAGTTTTGTCCTGGATGAGCTTTTTAAGCCAATGCTTTTTACATCACTAACATCAGCAGTAGGATTTTTTTCGCTATCGTTTTCCCCAATTCCGCCTGTTCAGGTGTTTGGTGTTTTTGTGGCACTAGGCATATTGATCGCCTGGTTACTGACAATATTGTTTATACCTGCTTATGTTATGTTGATGAACGCTAAGCATTTTAAAAATTTTGGTTCCTCAATCAAAAAAGAGAAGTCTATTATACTGGATAAGGTTCTGGGTGTTATCAGAATAGCTTCAGTGAAACATTTTAAGACTGTGTTAACCCTAACAGTCATTTTGGTTGCTGTATCGATCTATGGAATAACGCGTATTCAGGTAAATGATAACCCTGTCAGGTGGTTTAATAAGTCGCATCCGATAAGGATTGCCGATCGCATCTTGAATAAACATTTTGCTGGCACCTATGAAGCGTATCTGGTCCTTGAGGCAGCTGATAAAGAGTCAGAGGCCTTTATCAATCCTGAAATGCTCAAGTATGTGGAAAACTTGCAGAAAGACCTCATGGATAGCGGGCTTGTGGGTAAGACCGCGTCTTTGGCTGATATTGTTAAGAAGATATATTATGAGTTATTAGGTGGAGATAGGGCTGACAATATAATTCCAAAAAGCAAGTCTGCCATAGCGCAGTGCCTGATCTCGTTTGAAAATTCTCATAAACCGGATGATCTATGGCACATGACAATACCAGATTATTCCAAGGTTAATATCTGGCTTCAACTCAAGAGCGGTGACAATAAAGATATGGACAAAGTAATAAAGCGCGCAGCCGCATATATTAAAGATAACCCGCCGCCAATGGAGATGGGGTATGACTGGGCAGGCCTGACTTATATTAATGTGGTATGGCAGAACAAGATGGTTGTTGGCATGCTTAAGAATTTTATTGGCAGCTTTGTTATTGTGCTGTTTATGATGCTGTTTCTGTTTCGCTCACCCGTGAAGGCGCTTATTTCAATGATACCCTTGACAGTGACAATACTCTTTATATACAGTCTGTTGGGATTTCTTGGCAAGGATTATGATATGCCTGTTGCGGTTCTCTCTGCCTTGACTCTTGGGTTGTCTATTGACTTTGCGATACACTTTATACAAAGAACAGTTGAGATAAGCAGAGAGGAGGGTACCTGGCAGGCGACAGCGGTTATTATGTTTGGCGGACCGGGCAGAGCTATTGTGCGCAATGCCCTAGTAGTGGCTATTGGATTTCTACCTCTTTTGGCAGCGCCGTTGGTTCCATATAAGACAGTAGGGTTTTTCATGTTTGCAATAATGGCTGTTTCAAGTTTTGCTACATTGTTTATCCTGCCAGCTGTTATATCATTGAATCCCAACATAGTATCATCTGAGTCGGATAAGCAAATAACATGTAAATGTTCTCACTGTATGTTAATCGCCTTGTTCGTGGCTTTTGCGGTGGCTTATGTGATGCTTGGATATACAGTGGTATCCTGGCGGTTAATAACATTTATTACAATAGGAGTAATAGTCCTTTTCGCGGCGATTTGCCATTTCGCATCGAAGAGAGAAATATGCTTAAGCAAGGAGGAACAGAGATGAAAAAGTTTTTAATTTTATTGATAGCGGGCTTATATGTTTTATTGGCAACGCAGAGTACCTTATTTGCTGAAGAATTATCCATTGACCAGATAGTGGAAAAGGCAAATCTCATTTCATACTACACGGGCAACGATGGTAGCTCAGATGTTGAGATGACCATAACCGATTCTCAGGGACGTACTAGAAACCGTGCGTTTAAGATCCTGCGTCTTAATATTGAAGAAGGCGGCAAACAGAAATTCTATGTTTATTTTAAAAAGCCCGCGGACGTATTAAAAATGGTCTTTATGGTGTGGAAGAATATCGGTAGCGATGATGACAGATGGCTTTATCTGCCAGCCCTTGACCTGGTAAGGAGAATTTCGGCCAGTGATAAGCGCACAAGTTTTGTGGGGTCTCATTTTCTGTATGAGGATGTTTCAGGCCGCGGTATTGATGCCGACACTCATGAGCTCGTGGAGTCAGATGAAAAATTCTATAAGATTAAGAATATACCAAAAGAGACAAGCGGTGTTGAGTTTAGTTACTATTTTGTGTGGGTGGATAAAGTTAATTTTATTCCCACCAAGGCAGAATACTATAACGCGAACGATGAGTTGATCAGGGCTATTGAGGCGCTTGAGGTAGCTGATGTGCAGGGCCACCCCACTGTTGTTAAATCTGTGGCAAGGGACTTAGGGCGCGGCGGCGAGACAACTATGGAGTTTAAGAATATAAAATATGACATAGGATTAACAGAAGACATATTCAGTGAAAGATATCTAAGAAGAGCCCCTGTTAAATGGATAAAATAGCCAGAACAATAATATCACGGGCACTATCGCTTATAATTATTATGCTTGCCGCGGATGCCTTAGCTGCTATGCCTGAGATCCATGGTTTTGTTGAAGCTGATTATGGCATAAAATTATCCGATGATACAACCAAAAGGGATAATTTTAATTTTCTCGAACAGCGCCTGCAGCTTAAGGTAGCTCATTTTTTTGAGGGTAAAAACTACCTATCAGATAAGAACGGCGCCTTTAATTTTAAAGGTGACTTTACAGTTGATGAATATTATTCCGGAAAGACGGATTTTGAATTAAGAGAGCTGAGCCTTTCCCTTACGCCGTTTGATTTTATGGATCTAAATTTGGGGCGCCAGATACTTACATGGGGGACAGGAGATTATATTTTTTTAAATGACCTATTCCCCAAGGATTATATATCGTTTTTTATCGGCCGGGATGACGAATATCTTAAAAAGCCATCAGATGCTGTACGCGCCTTGCTGTATCCCGATTGGTTTAATATAGATCTGGCTTTTGTTCCTTTTTTTGAGCCAAACATTACCCCAAAGGGAGATAGGCTAAGTTTTTTTGATAGTTTTCAAGGGGGTATTGCTGGCCGCGACTCAGATAGAGATATTTTGGAACCATCGAGAAGGGTAAAGAATTTCTTATATGCCGCCAGGGCGTATAGAAGTTTCGGCAGCTATGAAGGAGCGCTCTATTTTTATAGAGGTTTTGACCCTAGTCCACGCAGCTTTAAGAATGAGCTCGCAAGACAGATATATTATGAGCGACTGGATGCTTATGGCGCAAGCGCTAGAGGGCCTGTATTTAAAGGCATAGGTAACGCGGAGATCTCTTATTACTATTCACCTGAGGATAGCGAAGGAAATATACGAACTATACAGAATTCCATGATGAAGTATCTACTAGGTTACGATAAAGATTTAGGCAATAACTTAAGCGTTGGTTTTCAATATTATCTTGAGCAAACACTTGATTATAGTGAGTATCAGAGCGCGTTGCTTGCAAATGATTTCAGGTGGGATGAGTTTAGGCATGTTATTACAAATAGAGTAACCAAGTATTTTATTAATCAGACTGTAAAATTAAGCTGTTTTACATTTTTTTCACCATCAGACCTTGATCTTTATACAAGGCCATCAGTAACCTGGAATATCACGGATTCCTGGACTCTTACGGCAGGGGCCAATCTGCCCTGGGGCACAGATGATATAACTGAATTTGGTCACATGGAAAGAAACAAGAATATTTTTGCGAGAGTACGATATAGCTTTTAACAGCCCCTCGCTTCTCGGGACGATTTACCGAATGAAAGCAAGGGGAAATCGGAGGAAGAAATGGGAGAAAGATATTTAAGGGGGATAGCGGGCTCTTTTATTTTGTTGAGTTTAGTTTTAGCCAGGCTTGTTAGTCCTTTATGGTTGTGGTTTACCGCTTTTGTGGGATTAAACCTTTTGCAATCAGCCTTTACGAATTGGTGCCCCATGATGACAATACTTAAAAAATGCGGCATAAAATAAGATTGTTAGCAAATAACCTAATGCAGACATCCGCACTACTTAATTTCTTGGCAAGAAACAAGTTATAACCCCCTCAAAAATCAAACCCAATTTGAGACATTGTTAAAACCAGTTATATTGTATAAATATTAGTTGCTTCGGCTTTATGAAACAATTATAATATTACATAATACTAATATTAAAAAGAATATAATAAAATATAAAGAGTATATATGAAAGAGAAAATAATAAATTTCTTCCTTAAGCGTCACTTACTGACAAATTTATTTTTTATAGCGATATTTATTGGAGGTATTTTTTCTTGGATACAAATCCCAAAAGAAGAACTTCCAGATATTACTTTTGATCGTGTGCGTGTTAGCGTAAACTATCCCGGAGCGTCTACGGAGGAAGTTGAATATTATGTGACCCGCCCAATTGAGGAAGCCCTAAGAGGCCTTGATGGCATATATAGAATTACAAGTTCAACAGGCATTGGAACGTGCGCGGTTACAGCAGAGATAGAAAAAGATTATGCGGATAAAGACGAGGTAATCGCGGATATTAGAAATTCCGTGCTGGATGTAGACCTGCCGGAAGATATAGTTGATGACCCCAACGTCAGGGTATATAAGACATCGCGAAAAGCTATTATAGATGTAGGCCTCTTAGTTAAAGGTAAGAATTTACTGGATGTTGAATCCAGGCAAACCCTACAGAGTTATTCGCTTGCTCTTGAAAACAGGCTTTTGAGCCTACCTGAAGTTAGTTCAGTATCTCGCTCAGGCTATCTGGATGATGAGATACACATTAAGGTCTATCCTGAGAGACTAATTGAGTACCGAATACCTTTTAATACTGTAATAAATGAGATACAGAACAACAATGTTCGTCAACCGGCCGGGAATATAGAGAATATAAAAGAAGCCAAGGTAACGCTTTTTGGCGAGCTAAGCAATATAGAGACCCTTAAAAACTTAGCAATACAAGGCGGCTTTGAGGGTCAGGTTGTGCGCTTAAGTGATATTGCTGACGTGGTAGAAGGACATGAAAAAACAAAAACCGTACTTAAGATAAATGGGAATGAGGGAATATTTTTAAATGTAGTCAAAAGTTCCCGGGTTGGCATACTTGAGGCGGTTAAGATAGTAAATAAAGTAGTTAAAGATTTCTCAGCTACGAGTTCAAAAAGTGGAAACATAGAAATAATTTTGTTGGATGATGAATCCTTTGATGTCAGAAACAGGCTCTCTCTTATAGGAATTAACGGTACCATCGGATTTGTTCTTATAATTATAATGTTGTTCTTATTTTTAGATGTGCGCTCCGGTATATGGGTTGCGGTAGGCATACCTTTTACATTTTGTTTTACATTAATTGCTGCTTTTATAGCAGGATACTCGCTGAACAATATTACGCTTGCGGCAGTTATTATTGTGATGGGTATGGTGGTTGATGACGCAATTGTGGTTTCTGAGAATATATCGCGACACCGGGCAAAAGGAATGCAACTACAAGAGGCAGCTAGCAAAGGCACAGGATTTGTTTTTTTGCCGATAGTTGCCAGCATATTAACTACATGTGTTGCTTTTGTGCCGCTCTTATTTTTTACCGGAAGATTTGGAGCAATGGTAAAGTTTATTCCATTGATCGTATTCTTCATGCTGGGCGCGAGCTTGCTTGAGTCGCTTCTAATATTACCGGGGCATATGATATTACCGCTAGGAGGGAAAAAAGATTTTTCCAAAAAACACTGGTTTGACAGATGCGAAAGGGTTTATGGAAAGATAATAGAGAAGATACTTCCAATAAAGCAATTAGTCTTTATTTTTTTTATAGCTCTTTTAGCGCTTGCGGGTTTTATAGCCTCCGGGAAGATGAAATTTGTCATGTTTCCAGGAGAGGAGACTAGGTCTATAAATCTTTCGGCAGAGGCGCCGCCAGGTTCTACTAGATATGAAACAGCTAAGGCCTCACAACCGCTTGAAAATATAATAACGCAATATATAGGAAAAGAGGTCATTGGTTTTAGAAATCAGATAGCAAGATCAAGAAGGGGCTCTGTCTCCCAAGAAAATAAATTGCGCATGCGTATTGAAATTTTGCCCAAAGAAAAGCGCAAAAAAAGCGCGGATGATCTTATATCGGAATGGGAAAATAAGTTTAAAAATGTCGATGGTATTGGTAATATAAAATTTAGCAAAACATGGCATGGCCAGGATAGTGACAGCCCTATTGATATATTAGTTAAAGAGAATAACGATGATCTTCGTGAAAAAATTAGTGACAAACTTGCTAAAGAAATGGAGAATCATCCCTCACTTATAAATGTCGAAATAGATAGGCCTCTTTTTAATCCAGAATATAGGATTAGGCTTAATCGCGATAAGATAAGACGCTTGGCTATAAGTCCTTCAGATATTGCTAAGACGCTTAGAGCGGCACTCGAAGGCAAGATTTTATATGATTTTGCGGGGGATGATGAAGAGGTGTACGTTAGGCTTACTACAGTAGAAAGCGCAAAGGACGATATCAATAAAGTTTTAGATATCCCAGTGGAAAATCAAAGCAAATACCTTGTCCCGCTTAGGGATATAGTTTTGGTCGAAGAGATAAGCAGGCCGGATTCTATCCAAAGAGAAGACCTAAAGAGAATAACAAGAATATATGCGGATCTTAAACCAGGCACAAAACAGACACCTGTTGAAATCGCCGAGTATTTTGAGAATAATGTATTTAGTAAGTTAACGTCTAAGCACCCAACTACTATATTAGAATTCGCTGGAGAAGTGAAAGATACGCGAGAATCGCAAAGTGATTTTACTCTGGCAATAATTATGGCGCTAGTATTTATATATATCATATTAGTGCTTCTTTTAAATTCTTTATATAAGCCACTAATGATAATGCTTGCCATACCGTTTGGCTTGGTGGGAATAGTGCTAGCTTTTTGGTTACACGGGGTTTTCATGTATGGGTTTTTTGCTGTAATCGGGGCATTGGGCCTTGCTGGAGTTGTGGTTAATGACGCTATTATCATGCTTGTAAAGCTTGATAAGGAATTTGATTTTTCCTTGCCGCGAACAGAACTTTGTAGGCAGATAGGTGATATTGCCCAAACCAGACTACGCGCAGTTGTACTTACCACCCTAACAACAGTTGTTGGTATTATCCCTACAGCTTATGGTTGGGCCGGCTATGACGCGATGCTCTCCCAAATGATGCTAGCCCTAGCTTGGGGGCTTCTTTTTGGTACATTGATAACGCTTGTATTGATCCCATCAATATATGCGGTAACCCAAGGGATAAGATATAGGCTAAAACATGCTTAGAAATAAGAAGAAAATATTATGTAGTTTATTTTTATTATTGATAGCTGCTAATGCGGTTTATTCCCAGGAAAAAGTATCTAAGGTTTTAACACTGCAGGAATTCATTAAGCAAGCCTGTCAAAAAGATACGGTCTTTCAACAGATTCTTATAGATGAATTAGCGCTTAAGTATGAGAAGGCCCTTCAGCTGCCGGCAGCTGATTTTGTAATGTCTCTTGAAGGCCAGAATACATTCCTGTACAGGCCAAAGTACAATGAACCAGAGAGCACACTATCTCTTAGCAAACTGTTCCCTTATACAGGTACAGAGATCGCGGCTGACTATAGTTCTTCTATGTCTACAAGCACGCGTAGGGTTACGTCTGATTTTACCGTTAAGGTATCCCAACCGATAGCTCAAAACGCATTTGGTAAAAACACTCGCTTGTTGGATAAGATAGTCGGAGTTGAGATAGATGTGGCAAGATATCAGATAATAGAGGCTTATGAGGATTATTTAGCTACTCTTATCCAGCTCTATTATGATTGGTATTCAGCTTATGAGAATCTTAGGACAGGCCAGAACTCATATAACGAAAACCTAAAGTTGCTTGAAAACATAAAGGAGAGGGAAAGAAATAAGATAGCCCTTCCTATCGATGCAAACAAGATAAGCTTGCAGGTGATTGCTAAAAAGGAGAATCTGATCTCTTTAGAGAATAGTTATGAGAGTTATCTTAATTCGATTGAAGAGGCGATAAGATTTGACGGCAGCTATAAGTTAGCGCCTCAGGATTCCGCTGCCTATGACGATTTAGTTATAAATTTTGAGAATGATTATAAGACTTTTAGACAGAAAAGCCGGACATCACAGGTCTTATCTCTTCGACCAAAACTATATC
>JBHPDT010000074.1:0-10013 GCA_042577545.1 Candidatus Omnitrophota bacterium
TCATGGCATAGGTGGCAGCCTGGGTGGTTTTAAGAAGACACCTCTTGGTAAGGCTGCGCAACTAGCTATCAAGGATATAGTAAATTATGTCGCATATGAGATACCGGCTGAGAGCTCCGCTCAATTAGGCGCAGATTATGAGATCTGTCCTCAGTGCTCAGAAGAGATGGATAAGGGGTCAAAGTTTTGCACAAATTGCGGAATGCAGGTCACGGATATTCAGTGTTTGGATTGCGGTAAGAAGCTTTCAGCAGGTACTAACTTTTGTCCCGGCTGCGGCTCGAAAGTCGGCAAATAAAGGTTAGGTTTTTGTAATCGTTGAGTTATGATGGAGGTTTCGCTGTCATTCCCGCGCAAGCGGGAATCCAGACATGTCGACGTGTATAGATCCCCGCTTTCGCGGGGATGACATAAACAATGGACTTTTGACACAGTCTGTCCGCAGGAATGACACTAAGGTTAATTTTTTTTTATTTTGAATTTTATTTTTTAATTTTTAACTTAATTTTTTAACTTTTATTTTTTAACTTTGAATTTGAAATATGGGCCTAGCTAACAAAATTACAATAGTAAGAATTCTTCTTGTGCCATTTCTTCTGGCGTCTCTTATATATTATTCCAGCGCAAATGATTATCTAAGGTATATAGCCCTAGCTATATTTCTTGCTTGCGGGTTAACTGACGCGATAGATGGATATATCGCGAGAAAATTTTACCAGAAGACAAAACTTGGAAAGATGTTAGATCCTCTAGCGGATAAGATTCTTATACTGACCGCTTTTTTATCACTCTCCATACTTGAAAACATTCCTGCAGCCTCAAGAATTCCACCCTGGCTTACTGTTATAGTTTTTAGCAGGGATATCATAATATTGCTTGGGTCGCTTCTAATTTTTATTATGAGTAAGGAGCTAAATGTTAAGCCCTCGATACTTGGAAAACTTACTACAGTCTTGCAGATGGCCGCGGTTGTCGCGGCCTTACTTGGGCTTGATTCACGCGTTTTAATATGGCATGTAACAGCTTTTCTGACAATAGCGTCTGGGTTAGGCTATGTATGGTATGGAACGAAGGAGTTAAATGAGCCGCGTTGAGTATAATAATATAACTAAGATCGCGATAATAGGAAGACCAAATGTTGGCAAGTCCTCTTTGTTTAATAAGTTGCTACGAGACAGGAAAGCGATAGTAGAGTCTGTTTCTGGGGTTACTAGAGATAGGCTATATTCACTTGCTACTATTGGCTCAGAGAGGTTCGTTATTATTGATACTGGAGGAATAGTGTCAGAAACAAATGAAAAGATCGCTAAACTTGTTTACACGCAAAGCAAAGAAGCGATAGCTGAGTCTGATGCGATAATCTTTGTTTGTGACGCAAAGGCCGGATTGACTTATCAGGATGAGCATATATCCTCATTAATAAAGGCCTCTAAAAAGCGAGTTATACTTGCTGTTAATAAGGTTGACTCACAAAAGCTTGAGAGCGATATATATGATTTTTGCAGCCTCGGCATCGGGGAACCCTTAGCTGTTTCGGTCTTGCATTCAAGAGGAATTGATAGGCTACGCGATAATATTGAAGATGTCTTGCTTGCTGTCAGCGAAGAAGTAGGCCCCAGAAAGATTTCTCGCCAACAACCTGCAGTAAAGATTGCTATAGCAGGTAGACCTAATGTTGGTAAGTCAAGTTTTGTAAATTGTTTATTAAAAGAGGATAGGTTATTGGTGAATGATCTTCCAGGCACTACTCGTGACTCGGTAGATGTTTCCATAAGAAGGGATTCTGATATTATTGTGCTGGTCGATACAGCCGGCATTAAACATAAGAGAAAGATTAAAGAGACGGTGGATATGTTTAGCCTGGCTAGAACAAAGCAGTCTGTTCGGCGAGCTGACATTACTATTGTAATGATCGATGCTACAAGTGATCTTTGCCGCGATGATATAGCTGTCATAGACTATGTTCTCAAATCAGGTAAGGCCTGCATGCTTCTTGTTAACAAGCGGGATCTTGTAAAGGATCTCGATGTTGCTGCTTTTAAGCAAAAATTATACGATCGCTTTAAACCATTAGAGTGGATCCCCATTATATTTACCTCATGCACGATGCGTAAGAATATAATAAGGGCTATTGATGAATCCAGGAAGATAGTTAAGAGATCAAAGAGTTTGATTAAGACACCCAAACTAAACTCTCTTTTAGAGAAGCTCCAGCTACAACAGGCTCACCCATCATCAAAGGGCGCTAGGCCCAAGATATTTTACGCGACTCAGGTTGAGACCGGCCCGCCTAAGTTTCTGCTTTTTTGTTCAAATCCCAGTAGAATTAAAGCGGATTATTTAAGATATATAGAAAAAAATATCAGAAAGTCATTTAATTTTGATGGTGTTCCGATCGAACTGGCTTTTAAGGATAAGAGCTGATAGATGAAGATATTAATAGTAGCTATGTTCTCGTATCTCCTTGGATCCATACCAACAAGTTTTATTTTCGCAAAGCTTCTTAAGGGTATAGATATAAGAGAACACGGAAGCGGAAATGTAGGCGCTACCAATCTTCTGCGAACTGTTGGCAAGGTGCCTGGTGCAATAGCCCTGATTTTGGATGTTTTAAAAGGCGTCATACCAGTGGTCTTCTTTTCACAACTATTGCTTAGCGTGAGCCCTTCCATGAATTTAGCTCTCATACAAGTTATGCTCGGCCTATTAGCGGTATGCGGCCATATATGGACACCTTTCCTGAGATTTAAGGGAGGAAAAGGTGTGGCTACAACCATAGGTGTTTTCATTGGCCTAGATCCTTTCATAACCCTTTATAGTTTGCTTATCTGGTGCATATTCGTCTTTCTCTTTAAGTATATTTCACTGGGTTCTATATCTATGGCAGTTAGTCTAGTTATTCAGATGTACATATTTAACAAGCCATATGAGTATACGATACTTTCCATAATCCTCTGTATAGCAATATGTTATAGGCATAAGTCCAATATAACTCGGATTATAAATGGAGAGGAGCCTAAGGTTGGAAGCAAAAGCTCAAAATAAAAATAAAATAAATAAGCCAATGGCTTGACTTTCTGTTTTAATAGTGTATATTTATATGGTCAAGAAGGTTCTAGATGAAAAGCCAAAAAGCATATTTTTTTTCAGTAGTTATTAACAGCTTTTAAAAAGAGCAAGGAAATAAAATGCGAGAAGTGATCTTCAAAGATATGACAACAAAAAAACGAAATAAGCGATCTTTGGCTGTTTCAGAATCGTTTAATAGGGGATGCCTCAGATATCTAGCAGAACGAAAGACCTTATGCAAGATAAGGAAAATTCTAAGATTTGAAAGTGGGCCTGCTGCTAGAAAGTGGATTGCGGAGAGCATGAAAAAACCCAGCGAGCATCAGAGAATATCTCTTATGAGGATCTTTGATTCAAAAAAAGGTATAAAAATATGGAAGTCTAAGGCTGTTGGAGTGTTATATATTAATAGTGGGCCTGTTGTGGTGTATGTACTATTTATGCAGACCGCCGCATTGTCTGTACAAGCAGGCACCAAGAATAGAGGGAGATGATAGAGATGTTAAACATGGAAGATCTACTGCATTTTATGGTAGATAGAGAATGCACAGACATACATCTATGCGCTGGACGGAAACCGCACGTTCGTATATTTGGTGAGTTGCATGAGACTGAGCTTGAAGCTTTGAAGCCCGATTGTATAAGAACATTGGTCTTTAGCATACTCAATGATGGCCAGATAAAGATCCTCGAACAGAACAAAGAGCTCGATTTTTCATTTATGCTCTCAGAGGTCTGCAGATGTCGCGTAAATGTTTATGTTCAAAGAGGCACCCTGGCCATGGTTATAAGGGCCATACCATTTAAGGTCGGAGACTTTGAAGAACTTGGTATACCTGATATTGCGAAAAATATCATAACAAAAAGAAATGGTCTAGTTCTAGTAACAGGCGCTCAGGGGGCTGGCAAGACTACAACATTAGCCTCTATGATCGATTATATCAATAGAACTGTCAAGGCCCACGTAATAACCATAGAAGACCCGGTTGAATACCTGCACAGGAGCAAGAAATCCATAATTAACCAGCGCGAGATAGGCAGCGATACAAGATCGTATAAGAATGCGATGCGATATATCCTGAGACAGGATCCAGATGTTTGTGTAATCGGGGAGATACGCGACATGGAGAGCGTCCAGACAGCGCTTACATTAGCTGAAGCCGGCGTATTAGTTCTGACCTCTTTACATTCCCCGACAGCACCCAAGGCTGTAAGCAGGGTAATAGATATGTTCTCTCCGGATTATCAGTATCAAGTAAGGCTTCAACTCTCTCTGACGTTGAGAGCCATTTTTTCTCAACAGCTAGTGCCCATGAAAGACAAGAAAGGGCGAGTGCTTGCGTGTGAAATAATGACAATGACAAGCGCTATCGAACATATGATAAGAAACTCTACTGTCAGGCAGATAAATTCTGTGTTACAGACAAGCAAGGACAAGGGTATGCAGACGATGGATCAATCACTATTCGATCTCTATAGTAAGGATCTCATCTCTGAGGAAGAGCTGATGAAAAGAGCGGTAGACATTGATCAGATGGAGAAGTGGCTTGGTACCTATCATAATAAAGTTACAGGGGTTGAGAGATGATCAATAAAGGTAAGATTAATATTATTATAATGCTGGTTGTGTGTATAGGGCTATCTGAGCTATTTCTGTCTGGTTTTGATAATAGAACCAGCGCATATGCTCAGGGAGATTTATCCCACATCTCTAGCGTAGTGGCTGATCTTAAGAATTCAGATGTTTCGTTTTGCATCACATTTGTGCGAGCATCAGATATGAATAGCAAACAGATAGCAGATATAATATTTACCTGGAACCCCAAGGATCACAAAAGAAATATTGCAGCTATATTTAGATCTAAGATAACACGTCTATCCCAGAGACTCAGAACTATTGATTATGAGCAACTTATTATAGACATTGACCTTATAAAAAATAGCCATTTAACAACAGGGCAGATTGTAAAGATGCTTAAAGGTTGCAGTGTGAAACGAAAGGGTTGACCAGAGGCCGACCCTATATAGATGGGCATGGTAGGTTATTTTACTTGCCATGCCCTTTTTTTTGTAATATCATGGAAAAAAGGAAAGGGCTTTTTACCTAAAAAATCGGGAATATTTTGCTAGTTCAAGGGTTTTAGAAGGTAGAAGCTGAATGATTTTTATGATGATATTCCTGTCTTCCGATGAAGAGGACTTGGTTTGTAAGGCCAAGGATGGAGACCGAGGTGCTTTTGATCAACTTTATCAGAAGTACAAGAGGCCCATACTTAACTATATATACCGGTTCGTTGGCAATCGCGCTAGCGCTGAGGAACTAGCTCAAGAGACCTTTATCAGGGCATATTTAAATATTCATCGTTTCCAGCCCAGGGCAAAGTTTTCATCTTGGTTATATCGAATAGCGGCGAATCTTTCGAAGAATTTTCTTAGACACGCTAGCTATGAGAGAAAACTGATTCCGAATCAGCGTCGCAGCACCGAAGGCTTTGATGAAGACAGAAGGTTGATTGAGGAGTTTGAGGACAGCACAAAGAAACCTGATGAGATCGCGCTCTCAAGAGAGACTTCGGCGATAGTTCAGGAAGCTATCAATGAGCTTCCCACGCATCTGAAAGAGGCGCTGATGCTGTGTGACATTGAGGGTTTCTCATATGATGAGGCAGCCAAGGTTATGGGTTGTAAATCTATGACAGTTGGTTCGAGATTATGGCGAGCGAGAGAGAAGCTTTCTAAGATATTGAAGCATTTAAAAAATGGAGATTAATTTAATATGAGATGTAACGTGAAATTTAAGGAGCTTTCATTATATCTTGATGGGTTCTATTCAGGATTGAAGAAAGAGGCTTTAGATAGGCATGTAGCCGGATGTCTTAGCTGCCAGGAAGAGCTTAAAGGTATAAGACATTTAAGAGCATCTCTGAATGATCTCCCGCAGATTGAAGAATCAGAAGGGTTCGATCTTGAATTTAACAGAAAGCTGGATGAGAGGCTAAATAAGAATAGGATAAGGCAATGGGTTATATCTTGGGAGAACTTAGCTTTTAGAGTTCGGGACTCTATCATACATCCTATGCCGGTTGCGGTGAGGGTCGCAGCCTCTTTTGTCTTTGTGCTAGCCGTCTCTTTAAGCGTAAGGGCTCAGATATTATATAAGGTTCCATATATTGAATTTGTTTCAGGTGATGCTAAGATTTATAGCTCATCTGCTGACGCCTGGGTTAAACCCGCTGTTAATCTTAGATTGAAATCTGGCGATAAGATTAAATCTGGCGAAGGAGCTATTATTGATATAGTTTCAAGAAATAAGTTTAAGTCCAGAATAAAAGGCAAGTCTCTTATTGTCGTGGCTAAGCTCCAAAGCAAGTGGAATAATATAAATACTGATTTTAGTATATCGCATGGTGAGGTTTTAGTTAATACGACCAAAGATTTTAAAGGTTCCAATATGAACATCCTTACGCCCGCTAGTGACATGGAGGTTGTAGGCACAGCCTTCAAGGTGAGCGTAGGGGAAAATAAGACTTGGCTTGGGGTATTAGAGGGTAGGGTTAAATTTACCTCAAAGGTCCACCCTTTAAAATCAGAGGATAAAGACGGCGTTACCGTGTATGTTTCCTCAGGGCAGAAGGTATCAACTAAGCTTTACGCTCAACCATCCAGACCTGAACTATTTTCCGAAAAAGAGTGGCGCCAGATGCAGGAACTATATCAGCTTACTGAAGAACAGGACATCATGCTGCTTATCGGCACAGGCGCGAATAGGATAGATGAGTTGCTCAGCCCAGCCCCTGTATACATACCCGCCCTTAAGAGACATTATGTGCCCCGCGGAATTCAAGAAGCGATTAAGAGCGTTCAAGATACTACTCATCGAAGAAATCGCGCGCTTACAATAGATAAAGTTAAAGCTCTTGAAAAATTGCTTGAATCCTACCCTGATCCTACGTATGATATAGAAATAATGATGTTTATCGCATCTCATTATCACTACGCTCGCGATTATGAGAATGCTATAAGGGTATTTAGTAATGTTATCAAAAACTATCCAGAATCATCATTTACCAGCCTTGCTCATTGCGCAATAGCTACAATATATCAGCGTGATCTTAACGATATTGGTATGGCTCAGAAGACATTCAGAGAGCTGATCAATATCTATCCTGATAGCGTAGATGCTATCAGGGCAAAAGAGAGTCTGGGTCTGTTAAGATAATAAAAAATAAAAAATGGGGACGGTTCTAATTATTAATCAGAACCGTCCCCATTTTTCCACTATATTTCACCCAAAATACTAAATACTAAATACTAAATACTAAATCCTAAATCCGAAATCCTAAGAAATATATAAATTCAAATACCCAAAATTGAAAACATAAGTTTAGGGTTTGGAAATTAGAAGATTAGAATTTGTTTAGGATTTAGATATTAGGATTTAGGGCTTATAATAAGCTATTTCCTATTGACTCCATATATACTCTTTGTTATACTTATATAGCTATGAAGCATAATATAAACAAAATCAGCATCTTAGGTGATGGTGGCTGGGGAACGACCTTGGCTCTTTTGCTCAATTCCAAGGGTTTTTCAGTTACGCTTTGGAGTGCCTTCAAGGAATATACCGCGATCTTAAATAAGGGTAGAGAGAATACAAGATACCTGCCTGGATTTAATATTCCCGAACCCATAGTTATTAGTGATGATATTCATGAAGCTATATCTGATGCGCAACTTGTTGTAGTAGCCATTCCTTCGCAACATCTTCGTAATATTCTAGTAGAGAGCAAGATAGGCAATCTAACATCGAAGAAAGTACTAAGTGTTATAAAGGGTGTTGAGCAGAATACCTTTAAAAGGCCCTCTGAAATCTTAAAAGAAGAGCTTGCTATTTCGGATGTTGCTGTACTATCAGGCCCTACTATCGCCCTTGAACTTGCTAATGGGTTACCAACTTCTGCTGTAATTGCTGCTGATGGACCTGAGCTTGCGATGCTTATGCAGGAAGTATTTATGTCTGAGACTCTCAGGATTTATGCATCTGCCGATGTGATAGGTGTTGAGCTGGGAGGCGCTTTAAAGAATATAATGGCTATTGCTGCTGGTATATCTGATGGACTTGGACTTGGTACAAATGCCAAGGCGTCACTCTTTACTAGAGGTTTGGTGGAGATGAAGAGGGTCGGATTTGCCCTTGGAGGCAGTATAGATACCTTTAATGGTTTAAGCGGTATGGGCGATCTTGTAACAACATGTGTGAGCAAGCATAGTAGAAACAGGCATGTCGGAGAGGAGATAGCCAAAGGTAAGAAGCTAGACCAGATACTCAAAGAGATGGTTATGGTAGCTGAGGGTGTCGATACCTCAAAATCTGTCTACGAGCTTTCAAAGAGACTCAATATTCAAACGCCTATCACGGATCAAGTATACAAGGTTCTCTTTGAAGATAAGAATCCTCTGAAAGCTGTAAAAGAGCTGATGAAGAGGGATAGGAAGTCGGAGGCTGTATAAGTTGCTTGCTAGAGGTATAATTTGTATTATGTATATGTGCTTATAAGCCTGAAGGATAGCAAATTCTATACAGGTTATACTGATGATATCAATAGGCGTTTATATGAGCACGAAAAAGGATTAGTAAGTTCCACAAAATACAGAAGGCCACTTAAGCTCATTTATTATGAATGTGGCGGAACAAAAGAAGATGCCATTAGAAGAGAAGGATGTCTTAAAAGTGGCCGCGGTAAGCGTTATTTAAGAACGAGACTTAGCTGCTTCATGAGTGAAAAGGTTCGGGGCTTGCCCCGAACCAAATTTAGAAGTAGCGTCTAAATTAGTGAAATTTGGTTCGGGGCGTAGCGCAGTTTGGCTAGCGCACTTGAATGGGGTTCAAGGGGTCGCCGGTTCGAGTCCGGCCGCCCCGACCAGAATTGGCAAATAGCAAATAGCTTATAGCATATAGCTAGTAGCTTGTGGTTCTTGGAATGCTAGGTCACCGGGTCGCCGGTTTCCCTCGGCCTTATAGCCTCGTTCTTAACTTAAACGAGATTGTTAGGCCTCGGGACTTCGCCACCGAAAACTTGTCTTGTGGTGGCTCGCAAGTCCGGCCGCCCCGACCAGTTTGGCAAATAGCGTATGGCAATTGGCAAATAGCGTATGGCTTGTGGCAAATGGCGTATAGCTATTAGCTTGTGGCAAATGGCTGATGGCTCATAGAAGCAGCGAATGAACCTGACACGCAATACGCAATACGATATATGCAATACGCATATGGCTTGTAGCATATAGGTTGTAGCTTGTGGCTCTTGGAATACTAAAGTAACTATCGCCGGAGGAAATAATGCGTAATATTAATATCGGTCTTATAGGTTTTGGTACTGTGGGCAGCGGTGTTGTACGAGCGCTTCAGGAGAAGAAGGCGCATCTTCGCAAGCATCTTGGAGTATCTGTGAATCTGGTTAAGATATGCGATAAGGATCTCAGGAGAAAACGCTTGCTCAAGGTAGATAAGAAGTTATTTACTGGCAAGGTCAGCGATGTGATTGATAATCCTGATATAGATATTGTGGTTGAGCTGGTTGGCGGGATAAACCCTGCCAAGGATTTTATACTTGGCGCTATAAGAAATAAGAAGCATGTCGTGACCGCTAATAAGGCGCTCTTATCTGACCACAAGAAAGGGTTGTTTGACGCTGCTAAAAAGAATGGTGTTGAGCTTAGATTTGAGGCTAGTGTTGGTGGTGGTATACCCATAATTAAGTCATTGCGTGAAGGCTTGGTCGCTAATCAGGTCAATTCTATCTATGGAATTATAAATGGCACTTGCAATTATATATTGAGTCAGATGACTCAGAAAGATATCAGCTTTGATACTGCATTAGCCCAGGCACAAGAAAAAGGCTATGCTGAGGCACAGCCAGCGCTAGACGAAGCTGATGAGCCTGATC
>JBHPDT010000075.1:0-9994 GCA_042577545.1 Candidatus Omnitrophota bacterium
TGATCTTAATTTAGTTGCGCGAAGGGTGCGGAAAAAGATAAGCAACTGGCTGGCATGAAAAAACAGATAGAGGATTTGAAAAGAAAGGCAGACCAGGCATCTCAAAAAACACAGGGTGAGGTTCTTGAGATAGAGCTTGAAGAAATGTTATCACAGGATTTCCCCTTTGACCTAATAGAGGCTGTTTCTCCTGGAGTTACGGGTGGAGATATAATTCATACTGTTAATACACAGTCCGGTAAGTGCTGTGGTAGGATTCTTTGGGAAACAAAAAGGACAAAAACATGGAGTGACAAGTGGATCCAAAAGGTAAAAGATGATCAAAGGAGTGCAAAAGCGGATATGTCTGTTATTGTCTCAGAAGTGTTGCCAAGCGGATTCCATCACTTTAGGCAAATAGAAGGAGTGTGGGTGGCAGATATTCCATCAGCTAGCAGCTTGGCACTGGCCTTAAGGCTTGTCTTAATGAAGGCTGCCACTGAGAGAAGAATACAATCTGGTAAAGGCGAAAAAATGGAAATTGTTTATAATTATCTTACGGGATCTGAATTCAAAAATCGCATTGAGGCTATAGTGGAAGCTTTCATATCTATGAAAGACGACCTTGAAAGAGAAAAGGCAGCTACGCAGAGGCAGTGGGCAAAAAGAGAGAAAAATATAGAAAGAGTTATTGCTAATACTGTTGGAATGCATGGGGATCTTGAAGGAATAGCTGGCGCATCGTTACCATCTATTAAAATGCTAGAATTACCAGCAGACGAACAGCATGAGTCTGTATGAAGGGGAGGCGGTTGCACTTGATCAGTAATTTGCACAAATCAAGCGGCTCTGGATCTAGATCCAGAGCCGCTTTCTATTGATTCTCTCCTCGTCAGAAAAAAACCGAATTTCCTCAAAAAAATCTATATTCACATATATGTAAGTGTTATAATATGCTATAGTAAGTAGTAAACTATAGCTGAGATGAAATTGCTTAGAAGGGTGAGTTTATCTTTTCTTGGCCAGATGGAGTGATGTAGTGTCTAAACATGATAGAAATAAGCAATTAATCGATAATTTTATTAAAGAAGCTCAGGAAAAGCATGCCCAGCTAATTTCCGGCAAAAAAACACCAATTATGGGCTGGTGTAGTACTTATGTACCTGAAGAGATACTAATGGCAGCAGGTTTTCTGCCATACAGAGTCATGGGAGCACCAGTTTCTTTAAGCTTATCAAAATCCTACCTTGCTGGTAACCTTTGTCCAAGTATACAAAGTATTTTAGAATGCGCACTGAAAGGTGACTATGGTTTCTTGGATGGAATTGTTATTGGTGGAATGACAGATGCCACTAAGAGGCTGTATGATGCATGGAAGCAGTATGGTAATACGCCTTTTTGTCATATTTTTCATATTCCAAAACTTATAAACGATGCAGCTATATGGCATTACAAGGAAAGCATCTTCTTGTTGATAGAGTACCTTCAGGATCATTTTAAAATAAAAATTAATGATTCTGACATTGCTGATGCTATTTCTGTGTGCAACAAGACTCGTCAGCTTTTGACTGATTTAAATGATCTAAGAAGAGATGAGAACCCACCAATTTCTAGTCAGCAGATGCTAGAGGTGTCTCGTTTGGCAATGATTAGCGATAAAAAAATCTACAACATTGCCCTTGAGGCATTGCTTAAGAAAATAACACTAGATTCATCACCGAATCCTGGTTTTAGAGTTCTGTTGACTGGCAGTTTTCAAGACCAGAGTTGGTTCCTGGATATAATAGAATCAACCGGAGCTAAGGTAGTATGCGAGGACATGTGCACAAGGCTTAGATATTTTTCTGGTTTAGTGGATGATAATACTGATCTAATCGATTCTATTTCAAAGAGATATATAAATTCAAAGCCACCATCTGCCAGCTTAGTTAGTTTGGAGCAGCGGTCTAAGCATATCTTGAAGTTGATAGATGAGTTTAATGTGGATGCTGTAATTTATTATATAATAAAATTTGATGATCCATATCTGTTTGAGTTCCCTGACATGAAGGAGATCCTTGTTTCTCATGATATCCCAGTTCTACGGATTGAGACAGAGCATAACACCAATGCTATGGGGCAGGTCTCCACACGTATAGAGGCTTTTATTGAAACCTTGAAACACTTCAAACCGGTGAGAGTTAATTAAATGGATATGCTGGACCGAAGACAACAATTTAAAAATCTAAGCGAACTTCTAAGAAAGAACCGTGAAAAGCAGTCACATTCTTCCAGCACCCTTCGCGCAACTAAATTAAGATCATCTTTGATCGGTAAGCTCTTTAAAAGAGCCTACAAAAGTGATTCTAAGATAGCATGGAGAAGTTCTTTTGTGCCTAGTGAGATAATGTTTGCTCTGGATATTATCCCGTTTCCTCCGGAGAGTGTAATTTCAATGTTTGCGAACTCCCATCTCACAGATGATATCCTAAAAGCAGCTGAGGATAATAATCATTCGCGAGATACTTGTTCATTCCTACGTGGTGTGGCAGGCTCTGTTGTGCGAGATTATATGCCAACACCCGATGTACTGATAGCCACTTCCCTTTATTGCCATGGGTCAGCGCAGATTTTTTCAAGTCTTAGCAGGAAATATGGTAAACCTTTTTACTATATTGAGGTGCCATTTAACTATAGTCGTCCTTATGCGATTGAATTTGTGAGCAAGCAGATAGAAGATATTACAAAGAAGATCGCAAAGGATTGCGGAAGAGACTTTAATATGGATGCTTTAAAGCGCTCAATTGATTACTCAAATCAAGCAAGAGATTACTTTTTAAAAGTAAATGAACTTAGAAAAAGTAAGCCAACACCTATGCTTGGAGCAGAAGCGCTTGATTACGCGATTATGCTCTCGCATACCTTTGGCTGCGAGGAGATGGTAGAGATCTGCAAGAGCCTATATGAGGAATTAAAAGAGAGAGTAGATAAAGGAATAGGTTCGGTAGGCGAAGAAAAATTCAGGATTTTATGGCGCCACCTAAGACCCTATTATACAGCTGTGCCTTTAGATTATTTAGAAAAGACTCAGAAGGCGGCTATTGTTTTTGAGGAAGTTAACTTTGTTCATTGGCCAAAGATGGATCCGGATAAACCCTTTGAAGGTTTAGCAATGAAGCTATTATCTAATCCCCCTATGGATTTTCAAAAAAAGTGGCTTAAGTACACTAGAGCACTTGTAGAAGACTATGAGATTGATGGTATAGTTGAATTTGCTCAATGGGGATGCAGGTATCTGATTGCGAATACGCAAATAGTAAAGGATACTCTTGAGGATAAGGATATCCCAATACTTGTAATAGACGGTGATTGCATTGACAGACGCGACTACTCTGACGGTCAGATTAAGACGCGAATCGATGCATTTATAGAGATTTTAAATAATAAAAAGGGGGCAAAAAGTGATCTTTGCAGGTCTTGATATTGGCGCTGTCTCAACTGAAGTGGTGTTTATTGATGAAAAAAAGAAGATCCTTTGCTATGAGATCGGACGAACTGGAGCAAGTAGCAAAAAGAGTACCGAGACATGTATGAACGCAGTTCTTAAGAAGATGGGCAAGAGCTTTTCAGATGTAACGCAATTAGTTGCAACCGGCTACGGACGGAAAGTTGTTCCATATGATTCTGAAGAGCTTTCTGAGATCAGCTGCCATGCTATAGGGGCTCAATTCTTGTTTCCTGAGACAAAGATGGTAATAGATATAGGCGGTCAGGATAGCAAGGCAATTCGCCTTAACAATAGGGGCGATGCTATAGATTTTAATATGAATGATAAGTGCGCGGCTGGCACAGGTCGATTCTTAGAGGAGATGGCAAAAGTATTGGAAACAACTGTTGAAAACTTCGGAAAACTTTCGATGAAATCCAAGGAATCTATTACTATCAGCAGTATGTGTACAGTATTTGCCGAATCAGAGGTAGTCTCGTTATTGCACGAAGGCAAAAAGAGGGAAGATATTGCTAGAGCGCTTCACAATGCTATCGCGGATAGGGTCTTAAGCCTGGCTTATAAAGTGCGTTTAAAAGGCCCCATTACTCTTACAGGGGGTGTAGCAAAGAATATTGGTGTGCTTGATTCTATTAAATTAAAACTTCCGGATTTAACAATTAATGTTCCAGAAGAACCACAAATTGTAGGCGCCCTAGGTGCTGCAGTTATTGCGGCCGATAAGTTTATTAAACAACCCTCTACTTAGAATATTTTGAATACATTATACATACATTTTATTGTTTCTCTGTGGTTAACCGCATTAACAACCTTATCCTTGGGTGCATTTGTCTTAGTAATAAATCGCAAAAATATTGTAAACAAGACGTTTGCTTTCTATTCTTTTAGCATATCATGGTGGAGTTTTTGCCAAATTTGGTTGATTGCTTGTGATACGAGAATAGCAGCTCTTATGTGGACGCGAATAGAGCAGGTAGGCGTTTTCTTTATTCCCACCCTATTTGTGCATTTTGTCATTTCACTGTTGAATATTAAAGGCAAAGGTCGTTTGTTAAAAGCCTCCTATTGCGCTAGCTTGCTCTTTGCTTTACTGTGTCCGACACGTTTCATGATGGCAGATGCCATTCCTAAAGCAGCTATACCGTATGTAAAGCAATTTGCTACCCCAGGTCTTGCATATCATTTTGCAATCGTGTACTTCCTTTTTATGGTAGGGTATGGCTTAAGCAAGTTGTATGCTGAATATAGAGTATCTACTGGAGCTCGTCGCAATCAATTTAAGTATCTTTTCTGCAGTTCTTTCCTAGGTTATGTCGGGGGCGGAGCGAACTTCCTTCTGGTATACGGCAAGAGCATTCCTTATGTAAATCCGCTTGGTACCTATACGCTGCCAATATATATAGTGGTCTTGGCATATGCAATTTTTCGTTATCGCTTACTTGATATAAATATCGCGATAACCAGATTCGGCATATTTGTATTTGTTTATCTGGTTGTCCTTGGCTTACCTTTTAGCATAGGCTATAAGCTGTCAAAGATAGGGTTATGGTATATCCCTCTGTTGGTTAGTACTGTTTTGGCTTCTCTTGGCCCATATGCTTATTCGCTGATTCGAACACGAGCCGAGAATCAACTTCGCAAAGAGGAATTTCATGCTCATCAATTGCTAAGTAGCCTTGCTCAGAACATGACAAGGTTTACAAAGCTTGAGCTACTACTTAAATTAATTGCCCACCAAGTAGTCAAAATTATGAAGGTTACGTCTGCGGCAATATACCTGAAAAATCAAAACGGTGATTTATATGTGATGGGATCAGCCTGGAATTTAGGCCGTGGTAAATTGGGACCGAATGAATTATCAGAAGATTCTGCGCTTATTGTAGATATGAGGCTTAGGGGCGCTCCGATAGTAGCGGAGGAGCTAAAGCTCAACCAAGGGTCAGCTACTTTGTCTACTCAACATGTTTCTAAACTTCAAGCAGAGCTTAAACAACTCAAGACAGCTTTACTTATACCAGCGCTAAAAGGTGATGCACTATTCGGTTTTCTTGCATTAGGCCAAAAAAGGGATTCTGGCCTGTTTACTCAAGATGACTTGAATTTGTTACTTCTTTTAGCTAATCAGGCGGTTCTTGCTATCGAAAACGCGCAGCTCTTTGAAAGCGAACAAAAGCTTCTAGCTGAAAAATCGCGTCGAAGTGCCCTGGCTGACATGGCCCCGGGCGTATCCCATCAGTTTAACAATCGGCTTATGTCAATTACCGCAGCTGCTGAACTCCAAGATGCCTTATTAGATCAGCTGGATCTAAAGAAAATTGATAAAAAAGCGGCATCTGCCATTACCCAAGCCAAAGACGCGTTTAAGGCGATTATAGGTGATGCTGTAAAGGGAAGAGACATAGCAAAGGCAATTCTTAAAAAAGGAAAAGCAAAGATAGAATTCTTAAAGCAGGATATTGAGCCGGTAGTCCAGGGTGCAGTAGATATATTTAAAATGAGTAAAACGAGATCAAGTCTTGCAGGAGCACAAGAACCACGCATTCTACTTGATATAGATAAGGGTCTTCCTCAACTGAATTTAAGTGAATCTTTAATTCAAGATATATTTTATAATCTTATAGACAATGCAAGAGACGCGATAACAATAAAGACCCAGGAGATCAAAAAAGGTAAAATTGTTCCGGAAGATACGTCTTATAAGGGGCATATAATTATTAAGGTTATAAAAAAAGCTGACGCTATTGTGATCACAGTCCAGGACAATGGTATTGGCATAAAAGAAGAGGATAAAAAGAAGCTCTTTGTGCCATACTTTACTACCAAGGGTACCTATACCAAAGGTACAGGCCTCGGGCTTTGGACTATTAGAGGCTTTATCGAAGATCACAAAGGCAAGCTTGCAGTTGAATCAGATTATACCAAGGGTACAAAATTTACAATTACTCTTCCCGGAACCTCAAAAAAATAATTAAAAAAACACTTGACAAATGTAATTACATCTGTTATTATATGATTAATCAAAATGACGACCATTGACAAAGCAGCATTTAGTAAGGCAGTAAAGAATTACAGAAGAGACCACGATTTGACCCAGAGCGAGCTCGCTAAGAAACTAATGACAACAGTGACCACTGTAGCGCGTTGGGAAATAGGATTAGCAGCTCCAAAGAATGAAAGAATGCTAAGAGAGTTAAAAAGCATGGGGATAAAATGGTGACAAATTTTTTTGCTTTCAAACATTACAAATGTAATTACAGATGATATGAATAAAAAACTCTATGACTCAATCAATAGTTTAATAAAGCCGGCATTAGTAAGCTTAAATGTAGTTATCTGGTACGACAATTATGGCAATACTTTTGTTATTGGCTTAGCCGTGTTTATCTGCATCTTCTTGATGCATAAGAGACAGTAGGTGATCATAGTGGAAACAAGTATACATAAGCCAAAATCCGCTTCAATGGATGAGATGCTTACTCAGTATGCACATTCATTATCAGCTAGGTTCGATAGGCGAGTTACTGTGCTTTTGTACCAATGCCCTGTTAAAGAGCTTATAAAATTTGCAAAAGAAAAGATAAAGACTCCAAAAGATGTAACTCCAGAGCTGTTGTTCGATTTTCAGAATTACCTATATAGTAAGCGTGATTTTACATATGAAACTGTTAAATCATACATATTACGAGTAAAGCTATTTTTTGACTTTATTATCAATATAGGTACTATTGAGCAAAATCCAGCCAGGAATTTGATAGTTCTACCTAAGCCTGAGCTCAAAGACCTCGTATCTAGATATTATTCTTTCTCAGAGCTTTTGAGTAGATATATTAATGATCAACGACACTTTGTATCATATAGCTATATTCATCAACTAGACAAGCATCTAAAGGGTTTCTTTAGATATCTCAGGATAACAGAGCATAACACTGTATACAAGGTTACCCAGGGCATAATTCTTAAATATAGAGATCATCTATGGACTGAGTATGAAAGAGATTCAAGGGAGGGCCTTGTCCCAAGAAGTCAAAAAGATAGGCTACGAACTATCTGTCGATTCTTTCGCTATTTGCATAGAGAGGGGTTGATAAAAGAAGATCCTGCAAAGGGTCACGAATGGGAGAGTTATTACAAGCTAATTCTTGAGAAAGCAGAGAACTTGCCCAAAAAGATCGATGACCAAAAGGATCTTTCTGATCTTGAGGAGTTAAAGATAAAGTTCCTAGATTATGAAAGAACAAGAGGTAAAGCTAAAAATACACTTAATTCTTATAGAAAAGGTATTGAGATATTCTTTGATTTTATGAAAGAACGAAATATATCTACTTTAGCACAAGTTGAGAAGAGATTATTTTTAGATTATTACCCTTACATTCATAACTATAAAGGCGTAAGGGGCCAGGAGGTCAGCTTATGCTCAAAAGCTAAGTATTTATGGAGCCTCAAGGCCTTCTTTAGATTTCTAGCAAAGTTTGACTACATGGCCAAGGATCCCACAGTGGATTTGGATGCCATAAAAGAGGAAAGAGGTCTGCCACATTGCTGTATGAATGAGAGAGAGGTATTTAAGCTGCTAGAGATGCCTAGGCCTAATGACCCGCTAAGCATAAGAGATAAGGCTATATTAGAGGTTTTGTTTTCAACAGGTGTGCGAGTAAATGAACTATGTGGTTTAAATATTGAAGATGCAGACTATGCTCAGGGCCTTGTAAGAATTGATAAAGCAAAGGGTGGAGATAGTTTTCAACGGCTTATACCTATTGGATCGGTTGCGCTTGAGTATTTAACAAGGTATTTAAGAGAGGCTCGCACAATCCTGGCAGATAGTGATAGATCAGCTTTATTTTTGTCTTATTCAGGACGAAGGCTTAACACTGAAGGAGTCTTAAATATTGTTAAAAAATACGCTTTTGAAGCAGGCATACGTAAGCCAGTTACACCACATGCTTTTAGAGTAACATGCGCAACAATGATGCTCAAGAATGGTGCTGACATCCGCTATGTTCAGGAGCAGCTTGGCCATAGAAGAATAACCTCAACTCAGCTCTATACACGTCTTATGCCTGTTGACTTAAAGTCAGTTCACAGCAGATGCCATCCACGAGAGCGTAAAGTGGGCGTGCAGAGGGTGGCATGATTTTCGCTCTTTACATCGTATTAGTACTAAGCTATAATAATAAATACCTACACGTAAATTTTCAATAATTCCAACGTAGAAATGTCAAATTCGCTCTTTCACATAGGAGAGCCCTACTAAAACGCCCTAGTTCTCGATCCCGAACTCGGAAGATTCACCCAAGCAGATACGATAATCCCTGATCCAGGATCAGGCCAGAGTTTTAATCGATATAGCTACACCGATGGCAATCCGATAAACTACACCGACCCGACCGGTCACTTTAGTTTAAAGAAATTTTTTCAAAATGTTGTTGCTGGGATTGCCGCAGGAGTGGTTGCAGCTATTACAGCCCCACTAGGACCTACTATATCGTGCATGTTTGCAGGTGCGACATTTGGTGCAGTAATGGGTGGTTTTGAAGGTGGGTGGAAAGGAGCTGCCATAGGCGCAGGTATAGGTGCCTTTATGGGCGCTAATATAGGCATGGGGGTCAACGCCTTTGGCGCCGGATTTGCTCTTGCTGCCTTGGGTGCTTCTGCCATATATACAGGTGCAACACAGGGCTTAGATGGTCTTGCCTACATGGCTGGCGGAATGGTTGGCGGTATGATAGGATACCAAGGTGCTTCTGCTGTAATAAATTCGCAGTCAACGCCAAGCCAAAGCAATTATGAATCTCCATTTGCAGATACTGAAAGCGCACAAAATCAAAGAATAGAAAACTTAAAAAGTATGGTTGGAGAAGCATCAGCAAGAGGAGATTTACAAGGGGCAGCCGATGCATCAACCTCATCGGAGTACAAGATTATAATTTCAAAAACCCAGGCGATTCAGTCCACACAACCCATAAGACCGGTTTCAAACGAAAGTTCTCCAGGCAGGTTGGGACTTTTTGAGGAGTTTGTTCATCATAATATTAGATATGGTAAAATGGCGAGGGATTTACAAATTGATAATTATTTAACCATGGTAATTGATAAGTTTCTATTTAGAGGTGTTCCATTATCCCAAACAGCTGCAGCAGCTAACAAAGCCGCTGTTGATGGAACAGGCAAGAATCTATTTGGGCACACAGTAGATTATTTCAGAGATCTGAAGCCTCCCAGAGGAAGATCTAAGGGGCGTTTTCCTCCATGGATTTAATCACTATTATTATGGCAATATTCAATTACAACAATAGGTGAATAGTATGGGTTATTATGTAGATGGTTTCATAACCAGGTCGATTGCTATATTCATCGTTTTCATTTATTTATTTTTTATAGCAAGGAGAGTAAAGGACTCAGACCTCTTTGAGTCCACAAACATACTTAAGTTTGTTTTTTTTATATTATTTTTTGTTTTATTAATCCAATACTTATTTATTGCAGTAAGTACATACATAGCAAGCGCGGTATTTAAAGTAGCTATAT
>JBHPDT010000076.1:0-9959 GCA_042577545.1 Candidatus Omnitrophota bacterium
GTCAAAGAGTCTATCTACCCGCTTCTCTGTGGCAAGGCGCGCGGTAGATATTATAACCTTGGATTTATTTGCTATGTTGTGCTTCTCTCGCATGCTAATATATAGTTGCTTGCTAGGGGCGTATGCTACAGTATCAACCCCATGTGTAATAACTTCGATCTTCTTCTTCTTGTAAAACCAGCTTCTGACCAATGAATCTTTAACTTCCACAGAGTTAGCATAAATCTTTCTACATAAAAAATGCCTAAGTGAATACTGGTAAACTTCCTTATACCACCACAATCCTAATCCTGGAAGAAAACCAAGGTGCTTTTTCGAACTTCTCTTCGGTAGCTTCGGTGGCGAAAAAAGCTCTATCATTCTTACTTTTCTAGGTGCTACCAAATATGCCGCGGCAACCTCAAAAATGTTAAAATCCCTGAATCCACCATCAATAAAGTAAACAACCTTAGGCCTGCATTTTCGTATCATTCTATATATTGTAACAAATGTTCCCAGGAAACCTTTTTTAAGATCATACTCAATAAAATTTACAGGCATATCCTTTCCAATCCTTTGTCTGTACAAATGAGCAGATCCTCTTGATGTACAAACTGTTACTGAACAATGCTCATAATCTAGAAGATCAAGCCATTGCAATAACCTTTTTTCAGCTCCTCCATACTCAGGGGGTTTACAATATTTCCTGAAAATAACATATCTATCCATGTGTATCTCTCTAGTATTGTCAAAAACCACAAGCCAGCAGGTGAATCTCCCAGCCATCTTCCTCTTAATAGTAATGAGGCTTACAAAACAACGAGATCTCTTAGCTCCTTTAAAAATGGTCTTTCAAAAATAAAAAGCGACGCATTGTACATTACAACTGATACTGCTGCTAAAAAAATAAAGTTGACAGCATAAAAACCATCTTGTGGGCTAAAATGGGCATATAGTATTTTTGCTAAAATAATTCCATATCCCATGATAACTGTTGAAACTATTGAAGTCCGCATGCTATGATATATCTCTTTTGCGGAAATATTAAGAAGAGCCATGCTCCATACGAGTGAGATTATAAAGGCTACAAGACTAGCAAATGTTACAACTAAGCCTACTCCGACTATTCCCATAGTTTTTGCAAAAGGCACAATTAGTATAAAATATATAAATACCTGGGTAAATATAACCCAAAATCCCTTCTTAGATTTACCAAGAGCCACTAAGATCGCCCCAAACCCTACTGGTAAACAGTTTAAAACTCCTCCAAAGGCCAATATCTTCAAAACAGGAATCACTGGTGACCATTTATCCCCATACACGCATAGAACAAGCTCTTTGCTTAGTAGGACAAGAGCAAGGCCTACGGGCAGCGATACTGTACTTAAAATTTTTAAGGTTTTGAGAGCCGCGTGCTTAAGTTGCTCTATATTGTGTTGTACTTTTGAATACGCAGGAAAGATAACCTGATATATCTTGCTGCCAAAGTAATCTGCAATAAAGTTAGATGCATTAAAAGCAAGAGCATATATGCCTAAAGCGGTCACTCCAAGCAGTTTGCCTACTAGCAGGTTATCCAGGTTCATCTTAAGAAACCACATCACACCTCCAAGAATGAGGTATTTGCCAAACGTAAACATCTCTAAAGCTATTCTAAAATTAAACTTAAATTTCGGACGCCAGTCAGAGAAACTCCAGACTGTTATCATGATAACGATTGTTTTTACAAGATAGCCATAGACTAAAGACCAGACGCCCTTTCCCGCTAAAGCACATGTTATAGCAACAACTGTATTACAAACTGAACCAATAGTCTCTGAAAGCGCAACTTTTCCTATGCGCATATCTTTTCTTAAAAGCGCCTTAGGAACATTAGCAAAACAGCTGAAAATAAAAACAAGGCCAAGCGCCCTCATCACAGGTACAACTTCTACGCTATTTAAGAAACTACCTATTATAGGCGCTGAAAAGATCAATATAAAGAAGAGACCTATACCTAGTATAGGAATAATAAAAAAAGCTGTACTGGCCGCAACTTCAATGTCATCTTTTCGCTGAATTAAGGCTGAGTCAAAACCCATACTTTTGAAGAGACTAAGTGCGTTTATCGCCACGAACGCAAGAGCAAAGAGTCCAAAATCTGCTGGATCTAGAATCCTAGCAAGTACAACCATAGTGCCAACGGAAAGGAACTTCTGGAGAAAGCCTGCTCCTACTAACCACTTAACGCCGCGTGCTGTCTCTTGTCTTAAACTAGCCACTACTTTTCCTCTCTTCCAAAATCATCCGCGTAGCGGATGATATCATCTTCTTCAAGATAGTCACCGCACTGGACCTCTACGATTTTTAGCTTGGTTTGCTTCTCATTCACAATGCGATGAAGCTCGCCTTTAGGAATATAGGCGCTCTCATTAGGCTTTAGGAAATAAGACTTATTGCCATTGGTTATCTTGGCCTCACCCTCTACAACTACCCAATGTTCGCTGCGTTCTTTGTGTCTTTGTAGGCTTAAACGCTTATTAGGCTCTACCACAACAAGTTTTATTTTAAACCTATTACCTTCGCCTAATACAGTGTAAGCGCCCCATGGTCTTGAGACGCTTGCACCGATCTCGCATTCTTTATAGTTTCCCATTATCTTATGCTTTTTGAAGCAGTAGGTTATTTGAAAACCACTCTACTGTTGTCTTTAAGCCCTCCTCGAATGAGACTCTTGGCTGAAAACCTGTCAGCCTCTTTATCTTATCGACATTAGCGAGAGTTCTCTTAACATCGCCTTGGCGAGATGGTTCGAATTTTGGTTTGATATCCTTGTTAATAATCTTGTTTACTGAGTTTACAATATCGAGTATGCTGTTATCAGATCCGCAGGCTACGTTGAAGACTTCGCATTTTAAGTTTGCTGCTGTTGCTGAGAGTATATTAGCCTGCACAATGTTATCAATATAGGTGAAGTCTCTGGATTGAGTACCGTCACCATGCACTGGCGGGCTCTCATCATTTAGCATGCAGGTAATAAACTTTGGTATAACTACCGCATACTCATCATCTAAAGACTGCCGTGGACCAAATACATTGAAGTACCTCAGATTTACAGTCTCAAGACCATGGTTTATGCTATATACTCTTGAGTAGTACTCTGCCGCAAGCTTGGTTAATGCATATGGTGATATCAGAAGAGGCGTGTCTGACTCTCCTTGTGGAAACTTTGATGTATCACCATATATTGAGCTTGAAGAGGCAAGAACAACTCGTAGCACGCCCTTCCTCAAGGCAGAGTCAAGAACATTGATCGTACCATCGATATTGACCGCGTTATATTCGTGAGGCCTTGACATAGACTTTGGCACACTCCTCAAAGCTGCCTGATGAAGCACGTAGTCTATGCCATCGCATGCCTTAAGGCAGGTCTCCTTATTGCGAATGTCGCCGCGGATGAGGTCGAAGGTGTTTTTTTCGCGGCCGGAGGCCGCTCCTACGTTCGGGGCGAAGGAGAGATTCTCCTCCTTGCCTGATGAGAAATCATCCAGCACTCTTACGTATTGGCCGTTATTGTAGAGATATTCAGCTAGGTGGGAGCCGATAAAGCCTGCTCCACCGGTTACAAGCCATCTGTACTTAGTATTCATCTATATGTAATCCTTTCTTGATGCGTATTCTTAAGCCAGGGATCTATTAGATTACAATTATTCTTTCTTCTTCTTTTTAAATTTTAGTGCGCCATATGCTAAAAGGCCGCTGCCTAGCAGCATCATTGTCGCAGGCTCAGGATTGACTGGCTTATGTCCGTCGCCGTCAGGTCCACCATCACCATCTGGTCCATCACCACCATCTGGTCCATCACCACCATCTGGTCCATCACCACCATCTGGTCCATCACCACCTGGTAGATCGACTCCAGCTCCTGTAAGCGCTGCTGAATTAAATCCACCTCCACCACCGCCACCTGATCCGCAACCGGCTAGAGCCACCACTAGTACTAAACAACTGATTGAAATTAATAACTTAGACAACATTTGCTACCTCCTCTTTTTTATTTACTCTTTTATCTTGTTTGTTTGCCTTGTAATATGAGTCGTATGTTGAATACTCATGCACATACCTATATAATGAACGTGGGACATGGTACTCGACATTTGTCACAATAAATCCGAGTGTGTTAGCATGCGCTTGAAAGAGTCTGTGCTGCACATGCTTTATCATGTCACGTTGAGTCCTTCCTGCCTGTATTACTACGATTACCCCATCCACCATGGAGCCTATTATGCAAGCATCGGTAATAGGCATTATCGGTGGTGAATCTATGAATATGTAATCGAACCTCTTCTTCAGATCAGCTATGAGCTGCTCCATTCTCTTTGAGTTTAGGAGCTCTGAAGGATTGTGTGGGGCCTTTCCTGCCGGCAGCACGGAAAAATTATCAATGCCGGGATTTACCAGGCAATTCTGTAACTCTGCCTTCTTTGACAAGATCTCCGAGAGGCCGGGAGATATATCAATGCCTAAGTACTTACCTACAGTACCCTTCCTCATATCCGCGTCTATCAATAAGACCTTCTTCTCATTCATTTCCTGGGCCATGGCGATCGCCAGATTCGCTGAAGTAACGGTCTTGCCCTCCTTGTTTACGGAACTTGTAATAAGAAAGGTCTTATAATCCTTGGAGAACTTCAATGCCTGAATATTGGTCCTTAGTATCTTATACTGTTCTCCGATAGGTGAGGTGGGATCATGAAAAGATACGATATGCTGCTCTATGTCGGTATCCTCCACCTCCCGTATAACATACTGTACTGCTGGTTTTTTCTGAATACGCGGTACACGCTCATCAGTTACTTTTTTGAGTGCGTCTGTGATCCTACCCATTTATTCCTCCTTATAGTGGACTTACATATATTGGCGAGAATGTAGGTAATGAAGTTTCTTTTTCATCGCCCCTCGCTTGTTTCGATATAATCTTATCAATTGGCCTTACCGACTGGTAGCCCTTATTATGCATTATCTCATCTATTGAGTCTCTTACAATCCTCCCCTTCATCTTGTGGGTCTCTTCTAAGAAGCAGCCTATCAATATGCTGTGGCATGCCAAATTAATGAGACGAGGAACACCGTTAGAATACATAAAGATCTCTTCCATGGCCTCATCTGTGAAAAGGTCATTCTTCTCATATCCTGCCGCATGCGTTCTGTGAAGTATATATTCAATTGTCTCTGAAAAACTCAACGGCTTAAGATGGTAGTACATCACTATCCTCTGGCTAAATTGTTCGAGCTTTGGATTGCCAAGCTTCTTTCTTAACTCAGGCTGGCCTATAAGAATTATCTGAATCAATTTCTCTTTTTCAGTCTCAAGATTAGAGAGCATCCTTATCTCCTCAAGAACAGATGGAGTAAGGTTTTGAGCCTCGTCTACGATTAACACAACGTTATTCTCTCTCGTTGCCTGTGTAATAAGATACTTATTTAACGCGCACATTAGATGTGTCTTTGACCTGGATTTATATTCAATACCCAAATCCTCAAGTATAGTTGTAAGCAGCTCTTTTCTGCTAAGATAGGTATTAAGAACAAGCGCTACCTTTGTTGTTGGATCTAGGCGTTTAAGAAGCGCTCTGCAGACCGTAGTCTTACCAGAACCGATATCACCAGTCACTACGGCAAATCCGTTTCTCTCATTTATCGCGACCAATAATCGGCTTAACGCCTCTTCATGCTTTTGGCTCGCGAAGAAGAAATCCGAATCCGGAGTCAGGTTAAACGGGTTGCTATGGAATCCAAAAAAGGTTTCGTACATTTTTTAATCTCCTATAAATATATGAAAGATAGCGGCTACCACAAGAATCACTGTTGTTAGTATAGATAAGAAGCCTACTCCAATATTGCGCATTCTCTGCGCCCTTATATCAGCTTGCGTCACTATCTTTGATATTGCTCCAAATACCGGTAGATCCAAGTACTTTTTCGCCTCATCCAATCCCAGGAATGAATGATCAAATACCTCTGCCAGGAATACAAACCCTACGCCAGCGCAGATACCGAGGAATCCACCCATGAAGAGAACCATTATCTTATTTGGTTTAGCGGGCTTTAGGGGTAATCTCGCTGGATCAAGAATAGTATATCTTGTTCCGTCTTTAGAGGCCTCGAGTCGCTGTGTTATCTTTGCTGTCTCAAGACGCTTTAGTAGTTCGTTATAGAGCGCCTGGTTTACGCCGCTATCACGCTTTGTCACAGCATCTACCCTATCTAGAAGAAGCAGTTTGTAGAGTTTATCATCTGTTGAGGTTGAAAGCTTTGTCCTATTAGCTCCTTCTTGGTCACTGCCGAATGTCGAACTTGCAAGCTCACCTCGCAGCTGCTTTAGCTCCGCTTTTAAGCCGACCAGTTCGCCATCAGTCGCTTGTAAAGTGTCAGGGTCTATCTCGTAGTTACCTTGGGCCATCTGTTCTTCTGAAAGTTGTATCTTCTTCTGTATATCAATGACCATAGGATGTTTAGCTGTCGAATCTATCATAAGATCATCCAGCTTCTCCTGCATAGCAGCTATCTCACCCTGTTTTAGCTTCTTCTTATACAGATCCAGCTGATCATTTATAAATCCTATCGCGTTCTCAGTCTCAGCTGTCTGCTGTCTCAGGTTCTCTGATATGAATATATCAGTAATAGTCTTGACTATGTTCATAGCCTCAGCAGGGTCTGGCCCCATATAAGAGATGCCGACAACATTTCTGCCGCGCAGCTTTACTCTTATGTGTCTTCTTAAGCGCATTATAAGGCCTTCAAAATCCTCTTGCGTCTTAACATCCTTGGCAAGATTAAGTTTTTTGATAAGCTGATTTACCCTATCCCAACCCAATATCTGTTCCCTTAAAAGCGCCAGACGCTGAGCAACGCTAGTTGATACTGCCAGGCCTTGTATCAATGGGTTTATAACCCTGCCTTCTTCAACAAGAATCAGGGTCGATGATTCGTAGACCTTTGGTAGAAGATTAGCGGATAGAATACCCCCAGTAAGGCCTATAACAAGCGGCAGGGCGATCAGCCATTTTCTTCTATAGATCACCTTAAAGTAATCTAGTGGTTTTTTTGCGATTGTAAAATCCATATTCTTATGCTCCTTTTATATATATTTTTTTAGAGTGCTGTATATGCGGCTGCCTTAGTAGCTTCGCCAGCAACACCTGTTACAGGCGATATAACACGTATCATCTTTGCCATAACTGTCGCTGGCACATACAATACTTCACCTGGTTTCATTTCAAGATTACATTTAAGATCACCCTCGTATAATAGTTTATATACATTTACTTTCTTATAATTGTCTTTGCCAACCTGATCTGGTGTAATTAAACGACATCTTCTCATGGCTGCCGCATATGTTGGTAATCCTGATTGAAAGAGCGCCTGGCGCACAGTTACGGTATTGCCTCTCATGTAGAACTTACCAGGCCTTCCAACTTCACCAACAACGTAAAAAATCTTACTTAAGTAAGCGACTATTGTAACATCCACGTCAGGTTCAACTACAAATTCCGACAGAATCTTAGTCAGCTTCTCTTTAAGCTCAAGCTTATTAAGGCCGCTTACAGTTATATCACCTATGAACTTATACTCTATCTTGCCTTCGGAATTGATCGCATACTCACCGCTAAACTCCGGGTGCCTTCTAACTGTTATAGCTATAATATCATCAGGTCCCAGGGTGTAGGTAACTGAGTCTTCTGCTGAAAAGGTTGTTGGCGCTGAATTTATAGCGGGAAGCTCTGCTAGATTAACATCTATAGATGTTGGGGTCTCAGTTACACCAGGGGTAGTGTCAACAAAGGTTGTCTCTGCTATAGCAGAGCTGGGCAGCAACACGCTTGAAGCTAAAAGGCCCGCGCAAATTACGCAAACTAGTATAGATACTACATTTACAAGACTAGGGGCGGTTTTTGTGATCTCATCATAGTCGTATGCGCTCTCTAGGAACTGACGCATACTATCAAGATCTTCGTTATGATAAAAACGCCATCCGCGCCAGTCACGCTTTGATCGCTTGATCTTGCCTGCTTTTTCCCATCTCATTATTGTGCGTGGTGTTACTCCTAGAGACTTTGCAACATCCGTAATAGTGAGTCGTTTATTATTGCTCATTTTCCCCCTTCTCCTTCTTTTAGTTTTTAAAATTGCGTTGTGACTTTTTTGGTCTGTCCATGAAGAACTATGACAAACGTGTACGTTCATACATAAGCAATTTCTGTGCCAAGTAAAATAATTTGTAAATTTTATCATAACATTATATTTTACAGCGTATTATAGCTATTGCCATATTGATCTCAAAACTCGGCTTTAATGAGATAATGTCTAAAACATGCAACAGGATGTCAATATCTGTCTATGTCCTTATACACACAGAGGTATCTCGCTGCCATTCCTTTACTCACTTTCGTAGGCAGGGAAAATGTGGAAAATGGGGACAGCGCCCTTTTATTTTCGTAGGGGTATAAATAAAAGGGCGCTGTCCCCATTTTGGTATGTCCTTATACACATTTTGAGATGACGATTTTAGTTGAATTTTGGGAAATTTGTGCTATAATAATTAGTGTAAAATCCCAAATATACTATGAAGCCAAAACTTAGACAAAATCAGAAATTTAGGCAAAAACTTGCCCTTACTCCTCAGATGAGGCAGTCAATAAAGCTTTTAGGCATGTCTACAAAGGATCTAAATAGTCTGGTAGATTCCGCTGTTGAAGAGAATCCCTTTCTTAAGAAAGAGTTTGAAGAAAATAGGAAGCCCTCTGATTCTAGCGCTAAGCTATACAGAAGCACTCAGGTATATGACCTAGGGGCCGCGGACCTTAGGCATGAGGAGAATCCGCGAGCTAGCCTTGTTTTGCAGCTAACCTTTATGGGATTAGGGATTAAGGTTCTTGAGGTTGCCGAACATCTCATATACGAGATGGGTGAGAACGGCTATATAGAATTTGATATTAATGAGACATGTGATCTTCTCTCTGCCAACAACGTTGAGGTTAAAAAAGCGCTTGATGCTATCCAATCGCTGGACCCAGCAGGTATTGGCGCAAGGAACCTTAAGGATTGTCTTCAGATACAATTGAGAAGGTCTGGTAAGGTTGGCTCATTGGAGTACGCTATTGTCACATCATATATGAATGAGATGGCTCAAAACGATCTGCAAAAGATCGCTTATCTTCTAGATTCAGATATTAAGAAGGTCACAGCCGCGATAAAAAATATAAAAAAACTAAATCCTCGTCCGGCGGTAAATATCCTAAGTGAAAAGACAACAAATGTCGTGCCAGACCTTATCGCCAATGTTAGCACTGAACGAATTGAGTTAAGGATAAACAGATCGTGGTTACCCTCCCTTGCCTTCTATAACCCCTATGAGAGTGAGCCGGAGATAGCGTCTGATCCTGAAGCTAAAAAGTTTATCAAGGATAACGCGACATCAGCTAAACGATTGATAGATGATTTAACAAAGCGCGAGGAGACGATCTTTAATGTGTGCGATTATATACTTACTAAGCAGAACGCCTATTTTATTGATACACAGCCCGCGATAGGGACATTAACTATAGGTGATATCGCAAAGACCCTGAATATGCATGTTTCAACTATTAGCCGCGCTATATCAAATAAGTATATTCAGATTAATGATAAGGTATACGCGATAAATAGCCTGCTGAGTCGTGGTGTCAAGAAAGCAGATGGGATCGTAACTTCAAAAGCAGCGATCAAAAATGAGATATCCAAACTTGTAAAGAATGAGGATAGCGCAAAGCCATTGAATGATGACGCGATCAGAAAAGGTCTTGAAGAAAAAGGAATTAGCCTTAAGAGACGCACAATAGCAAAATACAGAAACGCGCTTCGTATCCTTCCCGCCTACCTCCGTAAGAAGAAACAGTGATTATTCAAGTTATCCACAATTGTAGCGCACCCTTAAGGGTGCGCTACAATTGTGGATAACT
>JBHPDT010000077.1:0-9829 GCA_042577545.1 Candidatus Omnitrophota bacterium
AGATATCATCAGAGAAAGATTAAGAAACATTACCCCTACGTCTTTATAGATGGCATGGTTGTTAAAGTCTATGATACATACCTTAAGGAACAAGTAGTCATATTTGCCCTTGGAATGAATAAAAAACACAAGATAGATCTCTTAGGCTGGACAGTAGCTGATTCTGAAGATGAGGCATCTGTTAGGAGCTTATTGATAGATTTAAAAAACAGAGGCCTTGAGGTACCAGATATGTTTACCTCAGATGATTCAGGTGGCATAAGAGCAGCCTTAAGGCTTGAATATCCGCACACACCTTGGCAGTTGTGCACCTTTCACAAGATCAAGAATATCAACGACCATCTTACTGATCTAAGCAACCGGAAGCATATCCTAAGAGAAGCTGGTGACATATACCAGCTGTCTGAAACTAAGACAGACGCCCTTAAACGATTTAAAGCATTTAAGAATAACTGGTACGATAAAGAGTTTGAAGCCGTCAGGCTGTTCTCTAGGGGCTTTGAACATACACTTCGTTACTTTGACCAACCTAAAGATATGTGGATATCAATAAGAACTAATAATGTAGCGGAACAGTTTATAGGTAAACTAAGAAGCTGGCTGTCTAAATTTAATTACTTCCAGGGAAAAACAAATTTAGAATTAGCTATATATACGTATCTTTGCTATAAGAATGGGGAGCTCGTGCCTGAGGTCAAAAATGAGGTTAATCTTCAAAAGAACACACTTTTAGTTGCATGATCCTCATTAATAACCAGAACCGTCCCCTTTTCTACTCACTGTGGGCCGGTCCTTTCGGACTTACGGCCTATTCCTCGCTTTGCTCGGCGTTTCCGCCAAAGGCGAGGTCTCGTCACCTTCGGTGACGGACGTTCGCTTCAACTCCCTATTTGCCCGTTCGACGCATTCCTCACTTCGTTCGTCATTTGCTCAGGGCAAAATCTGCTTCGCAGATTTTGGTGCGAGGAGGGGGAGTTGAACCCCCACAAGGTTGCCCTCACTAGGCCCTCAACCTAGCGCGTCTGCCAATTCCGCCATCCTCGCATAAGTTATGTGCTCATTTAAAAAAACAGGCCCGACTTTATCCAACCGGGCCTGTGTCAGGTCTTTAATATTTAAACCTTTGCTACGTTTACCGCCTGGTCGCCTTTAGGCCCTTGCTCGACCTCGAATTCTACTTCTTGGCCCTCGTCAAGGCTCTTATAACCATCACCCTGAATTGCTGTGTGATGAACAAATACATCATTACCTTCTTCAGGCGTGATAAAGCCATATCCCTTGGTGTTATTAAACCACTTTACTTTTCCACGTGCCATAATCTGTCGTCCTCCTTTCCTCCAAAAAATAGCAACTTGTAAAGATTAAAAAACCGCAAGGTGAGTTATTTACTTACCATGCGGTTAATAATTTTACTCCCTTACTCATTGCAATTATTAAGTATATATCAACCCATCGATCTTGTCAAATGAATTATAGTGTAATAATAAGATATTATTTTAAGAAGTTAATGACCTCTTTACAGAATGCCGGCAGATCATCGGGGGTCCTGGATGTGATAAGATTACCATCAACAACTACCTCTTTATCAATAAACTCAGCCCTAGCATTAATAATATCATCTTTGATCGCAAAAAAACTGGTGGCCCTTTTTCCTTTTAACACACCTGCTGAAACAAGCACCCATCCGCCATGGCAGATCGATGCCACTAATTTCTTCTGATTAAATATATTTCTCACAAAATCATTAACCTCTTTATAGCGTCTTAAGATATCAGGAGCAAATCCTCCAGGTATTACAACACCATCAAAACCTGTGGCATCAGCGCCCTTGATTGAGAGATCTTCGCGGGCTGGGTAGCCTTCCTTGCTTTTGTACTCAGGCTTATTACCAGTGCCAACAAGTACCGTCTGAAAACCTTCTTCTAATAAACGAAAATATGGATACCATACTTCTAAAACCTGGTATTGATCCTCAACTAAAACCGCTATCCTTTTCATTATTTAATCTCCCATATATATTGAACAAAATCTTTACATTATGTTTTTTCGCAATACGCAATACGCACGACGCAATACGAAGCGCTTGTTTCTTCAAAGGGCCTCTACGGCCTCTTGTTCAATCCAGCCTTGCTTGCCATCACTGCGCTTAATCTTAATCCAGCCTTGCTTGGAGTCCATTATGACTAAGTCTTCTCCCTCATTCAATGTAAAAAATACAGTAGCCTCGTCGAATGGCTCAAATCGTGATTCAATATCATTCTCAAGCACTACCGCATGCTCCTGCGCAGCGGTTTCTTGAAAATTCACATAAAACGCGCCCGTAAAAAGCGCTAAAACTAAAGCAACAGGCACACAAGCATAAATAAGAGGTCTTCTTGCGCGCCTATATAAAATCATAATAACCACCAACGCGCATAATATAATATACGCTATAACTCCGATAGAGGCCGTCGCACCTAAAGCAAAAGAGGTCCAAAACTTAGCAAACATTCTGGCAAACCAGGCCTGCTCTTGGGGGATAGCCCCTCCTTTAATTAACGAGCGCGCAAACTTAAGATTAGACGCAAGATCAGCGTCCCTAGGCATTAATCTCTCTGCGCGTAGGTAATTCAAAATCGATTTTCCCAGGGAATCGTTTTTAAAATACGCGTTTCCGAGGTTGTAGTAGAGGGGACCGCTCTCGTATCCGAGCCTGATCGCTTGTTCATATTTTTCAATAGCAGATCTAAAATCCTCTTGAGCGTATTCAGCATTTCCTTGGTAAAAGAGCTGGCGTCCATAGGCTGACTCACCGCACAAGCCAATGCCTTGAAAACTGAAAAGAATAATAGTTAATGTAAAAAATAATCTTTTTCTCATATCTTTCTTCTCTCGAGCTTGTCTATAAGTTCTGTAAGCAATATATATGTATCGTACATCTGTTCTTGCGTAATGCTTGAGGGGGCATACCTGGCTCTGTCGCACACATTAAAACATCCTTCCATGTCCTCCAGGATCCCAGCCTCTACATCCAAGCTTTTCAATTGCTCAATAACATCTGAAGTAATGCCCGCACTCGACAGATGAAACTTATCTCCAAGATATTCTTGTAATGTCTTAAACACTGTGTCAAAAAACTTATCTGTATCTTCTGCGCTTAATAACTGTTTTACCTCAAGAAGATTTTTCTTAGCCGCCTTTGGCGCGCGCAAACCTCTAGCATATCTAAGATCTGTCATAAGCCGCTCTCTCCTTGATTGAAAGACAGAGGTAGCAATTACCATAAGCGGTGGGATAAATAAAAACACGATAAAGAAGCCGTTGCTATAAAAATTCTTGCCTGTGCGCTTCAGGTTACCGGGGTTATCTTTAATATAAATGATATCTCTTCCCAGCGTCTCTTCCCTAATACCTGAACCTGGCGCAACTCCGGGTAACTCTAATATCTTAAGCTCCTCACCCTTAGCAAGCGGTTTTACCTTAATAGATATAGGGCCCTTTGATATGGTCTTATACGTTCCAGAAACAGTATCAAAAAAACTAAAACTTATCTTTGGTATGCTGGTAATGGTATCTTTTGTAGGGATTATCACCTGCTCAAAACTTTTACTACTCTTATCCTGTTTTACCTCTGGCTCATATATCTTGAAGCTATCTCCAAGATTAAGCGTAGGAGAGTTGACGGTCTTTAAATTACCATCTCCCCTTATATTCATCTTTAATGTTATAGGATCCCCGACCTTGACATCTCTGGGCTCTGCTTCAAGATAGAAGCGATAGTTGCCAACTGTTCCGTTAAAACTCTCAGGCTTGCCCGCTTCAGGCAATGGTAATATATTTATAGGTATATCTATTGATTTTAGCTGAATAGGGTGGCTGGTGTAACGTCCAAAAAAATCATCAAATATATTATCCCTGAAAAAATCATTTGAGGAAGCGCGTCGCCTGGATGCGTTCTTCTGCGCCACTAGATTACAATTCACCTGCGCCGGACCTAACTTTAGTTCACCTGCCTGTATACCAAATATATTTGTCTTAAACTCTATCACATAATAAGAGACTCCGCCTAAGACCTCCTGGTACTGCTTGGGCTCTGCGAACTTATCAACCACAAATCCCTGGTGATCAAATTGCGGATACTGTATATCCCTTATAGCTAACTTATTAATATAGATCTTGATTGTTACAGGAATAATCTCATTTATATAGGCCTTCTTCTTGCCTGTCTGCATTATAAGGAATACCTTGTCATCAAGGCCTTCAAGCACCCCCTGGTGGGTTGTGGCTGGAGATTGAGACTGCCTAGAAGCCTGTGAGCCAACCTCTATCTTTATGGGCTCTGACGCATAAGTCTTTCCTCTATAATCTATTGAGAGAGATGGAATATATAGCTTGCCTTCTTTTAAGGGTATGAGTGTATAAAGATGCGTTATTGAACGCGTGGTCTTTCCATTGACTATAGACATGCGCGTTGAAGGCCCAAGATATCTTGCGTCAAAACCATCGATCTTGGGCAGATCAACCGCTGATATATCCTGCACACCGTGAAAGGTCAGACTCAACTGTATTGCAGAGCCAAGGGAGACACTACTTCTATCAACCATTACCTCAAAATTTATATCATCAGCATAGGCGGTTGCCGCGCCAAACGCACCGAACATAATACCAATTGTCATTGCGAGGGAGCAAAAGCGACCGAAGCGACCGAGAACGAAATGTCCGAGGAAGTGCCGAACCCTCCCGGGTTCGGCCAATCTCAAAGCCTGAGATTGCCACGCCATGCTTCGCATGGCTCGCAATGACGGTATTATTCTTACAACTTTTAACTTACTCATCACCAATCCTTATCAGCCGTACCAAGGTCTCGCGTGTCTATCTTCTCTCTATACAGCTCTGTCGGTTCTTCTTCCTGCCGATAGCTCTCAAGGAGCATAAGGGCCTGATCTTTGGATATCTTGTCCAGGGCTTTCTGCTCACTTGATTTATCATCTTCACCGCCCTGCTCTTCACCCTCTTTAGCATTGGCAGCAGATTCTTCTTCGGGGCCCTTGTCTTCTTTGTCATCCTCAGATTCTTCTTGCTGTTGGGCGTTCTCTTGCTGGGCCTCTTGTTCCTGTTTGGCCTGCTGCTCCTGAGACTGCTCCCCCTCTTTCTCTTCCTTCTCTTCGCCTTCTTTAGACTCCTGGGACTCGCTCTCCTGTTTCTGAAGCTTCTCCTCTATCCTCTTAAGCTCTTTTGTCACATACTCATGGTTAAATTTAGCTTCTTCATCCTCTGAATCAATAGAGAGAGCTCCTTCATAATGTCTCAGGGCCTGCTTAAGAAGATCGACCGCCCCCTTAGTATTGGAATCCTCCATAGAAAGTCCTAATCGGTATTCCGTATTGCCTAAGTTGTAATTTGCCTTCTGTTCTAGCTTCTCATCATCCGTTACAAGAGCGCGATTAAAATGTTGGGTAGCGGAAGAAAAATCACCTGTCTTATAAAGAGCTGTACCCAGATCAAAATTAACAACATCTGAATTAGGATCTGTCTCTAGGGCTTTCTCGTATTTTTTTAAAGCGCCTTTAAAGTCTTCCTTATTATATAATAGATTTCCTCTTTTTACTTCTTTTTTCGCTCCCGCAAAAGCGATCTCCGTCACTAAAATAAGAGTAAAAATTAAGCTATATAATATTATCTTTCTCATCGTCTTTTCTTATCGCCTATAAGTGGCTCTATAATTAAAAGGAGAAGCGCGATACCAAGCGGGATCTGAAAACGTTCAAAATAAAACTTGTTCATCTGAGCTTTCATATCCCTCTTCTCCATCTTTGATAACCTGCCTTCATATATGCGATCAAGGCCAAACTCCGCTCCGCTTGATCTTACATATATCCCCCCGGTAGTAAGAGCTATCTTCTGCAAGATAGACTCATTCAACCTGGACTTTATTACATTGCCCTGCTTATCTTTCAAGAAGCTCTTCTTGCCTTTATCATCTGTCACCTGAATAAGCTCGCCTTCTGATGTTCCGATCCCTATGCAGAATATCTTTATGCCTTCTTTTCGCGCCTCTTGGGCCAATTTTGCGCTATCGCCTTCATGGTCCTCGCCATCGGTTATAATAATCAATGTCTTAAATTTTTTTGCTGTATCTTTGTAATTATCTATTGCTATCTTTATAGCGCTGGATATAGATGTGCCGCCGCGAGGTATTATATCTGTATTAAGATTATTTAGGGCGAGTAAAAACCCGCTATAATCTAGGGTAAGAGGGGATTGCATAAATGCTGTTCCTGAAAATGCTATCAGCCCGACCCTATCTCCTCTCAATTTTTTAATAAGATCTTTGACAGCTAGCTTGGATCGCTCTAGCCTATTAGGGCGAATATCAGAAGCAAGCATACTCTTTGATACATCTACAGCTATTAATATATCTAACCCCCGCCTTGTTACCTCCTGCCATTGAAAACCCCATTGCGGACGCATAAGAGCAAGTACGCTAAATGTAACAACTAATAAGATTAGGGCAGATCGTATCTTTCGCCTTCTTGCGCTCGTTGTCGCGGATATCTCATCCAGGGATTCTGGTTTCGCGAACTTTAAAAGAGCATTCTTTCTGCTTTTAGATGAATAAACAAAAAACAGGATTAAGAATACGATAATCCAAAAACCGAATGCATAATATGTAGAAGCAAATCTCATATATTTAACCCTTAGCCTTGCAAGTATCCAAATTAGTCCCCCTGTGTTGACAGATAAATCAAGGCAACTTCCTTAAAAGCGTATTTGACAATACTATCTCAAGCAACAATACAATAAGACCAAGAATAAGAAACTTCCCAAAGAGCTCCTCATGCTCTTGAAATCCAGACTCCTCTATGGGTGTCGTCTCAAGCTCATCGATCTCCTCATATATCTTTCGAAGTGATTCTGTGTCCTGGGCTCTATAATATTTTCCATTAGTCTCATCCGCTATCTTCTTAAGCGTATCTTCGTCTATATTTATCTTTACTCTCTGGTAGACCCGCTGCCCCCAGAGATTTTTTGCCGGATAAGGCACGGGGCCTTTTGTTCCTGCGCCAATAGTATATATCTTTATGCCTAGCGCCTTCGCCGCATGAGCAGCGTCTAATGGCGAGAGTTTTCCAGCATTACTTACACCATCTGTTAAAAGTACTATTATCTTACTCTTGGCGGTAGTCTCTCTTAATCTGTTTAATGACGACCCTATCGCAGACCCTACTGCGGTACCATCTTCGATAGCGCCTATCTCTACTCTCTTAAGATTTTTCAGGAGCCAGTCATAATCTAGGGTAAGCGGGCATACAGTATATGCGCGCGCCGCAAACGCAACCAGGCCTATGCGATCGCTCTTTCTTGAGTTTACAAACTCCCCAACTACTTTTTTCACTATCTCAAGCCTATTCTGTCTCTTGCCCCCACTCTTAAAATCCTCTGCTAACATACTGCCTGAGGCATCTATCGCTAAGACAATATCTATGCCCTCTGTTTCAACCTGGGTCTGTTCAAGAGGTAAGCGTGGCCTCGCGAATGCCAAAAGAAATAGAATAATAGCAGCAACTCTAAGATATATAAGATTATTGCTAGCGATCACCCTGAAAGTCGGCTTAAAACTTTTGAGAATCTCATCAGATGAAAACCTTACACTAGAAGGCGTTGAGCGCCTCTTATAAAAGAAGGCTCCTGCAATCAAGAGGGGAATTAATAATAAAATCCAGGGATCTTTAAATATCATAAAATATCATATTTCATTCCCGTCATTGCGAGCGAGCCCGTGAACCACGTTGGGTTCATGGTAAACTTCGGCGAGCGTGGCAATCTCAAAGATAGAGATTGCTTCGGCGCCTACGGCGCCTCGCAAAGACGGTAGGTTGTTTCGCTTCTCTGCAATGACGTATTTTTATCATCATCGACATTTTTTGTCTCATCAACAAGCCTTAAAGCATGAGCAAAGCTCTCATCTATCTCTGACGCTGTTGGGCCGTATTTAGCAAACTTTACCATATCGCTCTGGCTTAAAAACTCCTTAAGCAGATTCTTGTGCGATCCTGTGAGCTCGTTTGAATCGCGTAGCGAATATAGGAACTCCTCTGTAGTCATCTCCGGCGCCTTAAATGAGAATCTATCCTCAAGGTAATGGCGCGCAATATTCGATAATTGAAAATAATATTCCTTAATAAGACCATGATCTGGAAGACATTTAGCTTGCAATGCCTTCAAGGCTTCGTATGCGATATCATGAGCAGGTCTTGGCTCTACATAAGGCGTTTGCTCAGCGATCAATCTTCTTTTCTTTATAAGATAAATTGCCAAAAATACCAGGCCAACAATGAGGACAATCGCCCCTATAACTATCAGAAAAAAATAGCTCGGGGGAAAATTAACAGGTCCTCTTATATCCTTTATGTCCTCGATATCCATTATCAGGCCAACCTTCTCTCTCGCATCTTAAAGAACTTTGCCAGCTCCTTGTCATAAGGAGCATCGGTCGATATATCTATACTATCAACATTGATTGAACGCAATAGTTTCTTTCGCTCACTAATCCTTTCGACTGAATCTTTCTGGTACTGATCTCTAAGCCTCGGGTCACTGGTATCAACTATCAGGTCTTTGCCTGTCTCCGGGTCATTAAGATTTATTACCCCAATATCAGGCATTGCAGACTCACGCGGATCCGTAATAGTAACAGCAACCACATCGTGCCTCTTGTTGGAGGCGGAGAGGATCTTCTTGAAATCCTTATCAAAAAAGTCTGATATGATAAATGTTATCGCGCTGCGCTTGGTTACTTTATTAAGATATTCAAGCGCGAGTGAGATATCGGTTCCTTTGTTCTCAGGTTTGTAATACAAGGCCTCTCTTACAACTCTTAATACATGCCTTAATCCTTTTCTGGCAGGGACAAACTTCTCGATTCTGTCTGTAAAGACTATCAACCCGACCCTATCATTATTCTGTATAGCGGAGAACGCTAATACGGAACATAACTCAGCCGCGAGCTGATGCTTGAGTTTCTCTGATGAACCAAAATGACACGACATAGACGCGTCAAGGACAAGCATAACAGTCAGCTCCCTCTCCTCTACAAACTTCTTTACATAAGGCTGACCCATTCGCGCTGTCACGTTCCAGTCTATGGATCTGATCTCATCGCCTGGTAGATATTCGCGCACCTCATGAAACTCCATGCCCTTGCCCTTAAAAACACTATGGTACTGACCGGCAAAGACATCCGTAACCATGCGTGAGGTAGTAATCTGTATTCTGCGTATCTTTTTTATGACTTCTTTTGGTATCACTTACGGTACCTCTATCTCATCAAATATCTTCTTTACAATATCCTCTGAAGTCTTCTCCTCCGCTTCCGCTTCATAACTTACTATTACGCGATGACGAAGTACGTCCATTCCTATGGACTTTACATCCTGCGGCGTAACATAACCTCTTCCCTGGACAAACGCATATGCCTTCGAAGCCAGGTTAAGATTTATTGTAGCCCTTGGTGAAGCCCCGTACTGAATAAAGTCCGCGATCTCATCCAGCTTATATTTTTTTGGATCTCTAGTAGCAAAGACGATATCGAGTATATATTTTTCAATCTTCTCATCTATGTAGATCTCATCGACAACGCCCCTTGCTCTTATTATATCCTCAGGCTTTACCACAGGGCTCGCCTCTGTCTTCTTATGAGTAAAGCTCATGCGTTTAAGTATCTTGTGTTCCTCATCAATGTTGGGGTATGTTATATTTATCTTTAACATAAAGCGGTCTACCTGCGCCTCTGGCAATGGATATGTGCCCTCTTGCTCAATCGGGTTCTGCGTTGCCATTACCAAAAATG
>JBHPDT010000078.1:0-9737 GCA_042577545.1 Candidatus Omnitrophota bacterium
TGATCCGAAATTTGGAACAGGTATTGTCAAGGTTACCCCAGCCCATGATCCGAATGATTTCCAGATGGGCGCGAGGCATAATCTTGAGTCCGTCAATATAATGCATCCAAACGGAGTTCTTAATGAGAATGCTGGTGAGTATGACGGTATGGATAGGTTTGAGGCAAGAGAGGCTCTTCTTGAGGATCTGAAGCAGAGAGGACTTCTTGATAACGTAGAGACTCATCAGCATTCAGTCGGACATTGTTACAGATGTCACACAATAGTTGAACCATATTTGTCTAAGCAGTGGTTTGTTAATATGAAGCCATTGGCAGAGCCTGCGATAAAGGCTGTTGAGGATGGTAGAATAAAGTTTCATCCAAAGAGGTGGACAAAGGTCTATCTGGAGTGGATGAATAATATAAGAGATTGGTGTATAAGCCGCCAGATATGGTGGGGACACCGCATACCAGTTTTTTACTGCAAGCAATGCCAAGAAAAAAACGGCATGAATTCAAAAATCAAAAATAAAAAATCAAAATTAAAAACGGAAACCGTGAACCGTACACCGAAAACCGAACCTGGTGTTATTGTTTCTAAGGTAAAACCTGAGAAATGTCCTGATTGCGGTTCTAAGGAGCTGGTTCAAGATGAGGATGTGCTCGATACATGGTTCTCATCGTGGTTGTGGCCGTTTTCTACATTTGGCTGGCCTTTCGATTCAACCCCAGAAGGTCAGAAGCAGAAGCAGGAGCTTGAGTATTTTTATCCCACATCAACGCTAGTTACGGCGCAGGAGATCATATTTTTCTGGGTTGCTAGAATGATCATGGCGGGAATAGAGATCTGTGGTGATATACCTTTTAAGGACGTATATATACATGGAACTGTTCGTGATGATACTGGTACTAAGATGTCAAAGTCACTAGGCAATGTGATAGATCCTCTTAAGGTAATTGATGAGTACGGCGCGGACGCGCTGCGTTTTAGCATAATATCCATTACAGCTGTCGGTCAGGATGTATTCTTATCTGAAGACAAGTTTCAGATGGGAAGAAACTTTGCTAACAAGATCTGGAATGTATCTCGATTTTTGCTTATGAATTTGGATGATCAGATCAGCGCGGATCTATGTGTTGTTTATGATAGGGAGAAACTTTCCCTGCCAGATAGATGGATATTGAGCGCGCTTTTTAGGACTATAGAGGGCGTTGAAAAGGCGCTCGACTCTTTCAAGATAAACGATGCTGCTAATCTGCTTTATGAATTTATCTGGCATAAGTACTGCGACTGGTATGTTGAGATAGCTAAGGCTAGTATAAAGGAGCCCACTACACAGGTTATACTATTTAAGGTTCTTGAGAAATCCTTAAGGATGCTGCATCCTTTTATGCCGTTTATTACTGAGGAGATATGGCAGCAGCTTGGTGAAAAAGAGCCTATTGCAAAATCCAAACTTCCTCATATCCAGCGCCAGATAATTAATGAGCAGGCTGAAGCGGACATGGAGCACATTATAAGTATTATAGTTTCAATTCGCAATATTCGCGCTGAGATGAATATCGGACATAAACTAGAGATAGAAGCGGTTATATCATCACCCAAGAAGGAGATAATAGATCTTCAGGATGAGATCGCGATATATGCGAGTAGATTGGCTAATGTAAAGTCGCTAAAGATAGGTAAAGCTGCTAAAAGGCCGCAGAGGTCGGCATCTAGTATCCTGGATTTTTGTGAGATATTTATCCCTTTAGAGGGTATTATTGATGTTGAAATTGAGAAGGCCAGATTGCAAAAAGGCCTTAAAGAGACAGAATCTATGCTTGCGTCTTTGGATAAGAAACTCTCCAATAAAAATTTTGTAGATAGAGCCCCAGCAGATATAGTAGCCAAAGAGAGAGATAAGCAGGATATTCTAAAGGATAAGTTGACGCGAATCAGCTCTAATATAGAAAATCTCTCCTGATATACCTTGCAATTATAATCATGAAACGGAGTACCAATTTTGAAGATACGCATTAATAAGTTTATATCTCAGGCAGGAGTAGCATCCAGGCGAAAAGCTGATGAACTGATATTAAAAGGCAAAGTCTCTGTTAATGGGACTGTACTTACTGAACCAGGTGTTGAGGTTGACGCAGCTGTAGACAAGGTCTCCGTTAATGGTAAAGAGATAATATTAGATAAGAAAAGGGAGTTTAATTACTATCTCTTAAACAAACCAAAGGGTTACATATCTACTACATCAGATACTCACCAACGCCAGACTGTGATGGAACTTGTGCCTAAGAAACAAGGTCTCTATCCTGTGGGTCGTCTTGATAAGGATACAACAGGACTTATTCTTATTACTGATGATGGTGAGTTAGCGAATCGGTTAATGCATCCTAGTTATAAGATCGATAAGGAGTATAAGGTTGGAGTAAGAGGCATAGTAGAGAAATCTACTTTGAATAAATTAAAAAAAGGCGTTGATATAGGTGATAAGCGTCTATCAAAACTAGATATCTTAGATATTAAGCATGATGACAAGTTTACAGTAGTAAATTTAAAGATCCATGAAGGCAGGAAGCGGCAGATAAGAAGAACATTTCAGGAATTGGGACATCATGTCTTCGATATAGATAGGATATCCTATGCTTCGCTGAAGATAGATATGAGAAGAGGCAAGTGTAGAAGATTGACAAAGAGTGAGATAGAGGGATTAAAGAGAGAGGTAAAGCTTCTGTGATCATAGACGCGTATTTTAAACAGCTTATATATTCGGCCCTTAAGGAGGATATCGGCTCACGAGATATTACTACAAGCGCTGTTGTCAATAAGGCAAAGAGAGGCAACTATGTAATAATTGCAAAACAAAATTGCATAATATGCGGACTTTCACTTGCTGAAGCAATATTTGAGACAGTGGATTCAGGCTTGCGTTTTAAACCGTTGGTGAGTGACGGTGCGCAGGTGTCGGAGGGTAAGACTATAGCCTTTGTTGAAGGTTCATGCGCATCTATATTGACTGCGGAAAGAACAGCCTTAAATTTTTTATGCTGGTTATCCGGCATATCTACATTAACGGATAAATTTGTTGGAGAGGTAAAGGATACTAAGGCGAAGATCATGGACACAAGAAAGACCATACCTACGTTAAGAAGGCTCCAAAAATATGCTGTAAAGATAGGCGGCGGTACCAACCATAGAATGGGCTTATATGATCAGATTTTGATTAAAGATAACCATCTTGGGGCCTTAGGCTTTGAGCCAGGTCCTATAACCAGCCTTAAAGATGCTGTCGGTATTTCACTAGATAAAGCAAGGCAACATGTTCAGAAGCGAAAGAAGATTGAGATAGAGGTAGATAGTTTAGCTATGTTAAGTGCAGCCTTGGAGAAGGGCCCGGATATTATAATGCTCGATAATATGAGTATAGAAGATATTGAAAAGTCAGTTAAACTTAGAGATCAGTACCGCATAAAGGTAGGGGATGTCGGTTTTAATGTTTTACTTGAGGTTTCAGGAAATGTTAAGCTTGATAATGTTAAAACTATTGCCCAATGCGGCGTTGATATGATCTCAGTAGGTGCCCTTACTCATTCAGCCCCAACAGCCGACCTGTCGCTTCTTGCGCAATAGTCGCGTATTGCGTCGTGCGTCGTGCGTATTGCGTAAGTAAACTAGCTTTACGCACTTTTCCTTGCATTGCGCGACACGCAATACGATATACGCAATACGAAATACGAGATATGGAAAACAAATTCAAACTAATAAGTGATTTTAAGCCTTGTGGAGACCAACCCCAGGCTATAAGTAAACTTAGCAAGGGCTTGCTCGATGGAAAGCAATATCAGACTCTTCTTGGTGTGACAGGAAGTGGAAAGACCTTTAGCATAGCAAATGTAATAGCAAATATAAATAAGCCTACCTTGGTGATATCCCACAATAAGACATTGGCTGCTCAACTCTATAGTGAGTTTAATGCATTCTTCCCTGAGAATGCGGTCGAGTACTTTGTAAGTTATTACGATTACTACCAGCCAGAGGCTTATATACCCCATACAGATACCTACATTGAGAAGGATGCCTCAATCAATGATGAGCTCGATAGGCTAAGGCTCTCTGCCTCTACCTCAATAATGTCTCGAAAGGATGTCATTGTGGTAGCGAGTGTATCATGCATCTATAATCTAGGTTCCCCTACTGATTATAAGGAGCTTCTGCTCTTTATTGAAAAGGATAGTGAGATTGATCGTGAGAAACTCCTCGAAGGTCTCATAGCCATCCATTATGAGAGGAACGACATAGATTTTCATCGAGGAAAATTCAGAGTCAGAGGTGAGGTTGTTGAGATATTTCCAGCGTATGCTCAAGAAGCTATAAGGGTTGAGTTTCTTCATGATAGTGTTGAGAAGATCCAACTTATCGATCCTTTAACAGGTGACGCTACTCAGACTCTTGAAAAAATAGCGGTATACCCTGCCAAGCACTTTGTTACTACACAAGATAAGATAGAGAGCGCTCTAAAGATTATTGAGGGTGAGCTTATTGAAAGACTTAAAATTCTTAATAAAGAGAACAAGCTTCTTGAGGCCCAGAGGCTTGAATCACGCACTAGATATGATATGGAGATGCTTAAGGAGATCGGATATTGTCAGGGTGTTGAGAACTATTCGCTTCATCTATCAGGCAGGCCCCCAGGATCCAGGCCATATACCCTGATCGATTATTTTTCAGATGATTTTCTTGTGATTATTGATGAGTCACATGTTACTATACCTCAGATCAGAGGCATGTTTGAGGGAGACCGCGCTAGAAAGAATACACTTGTCGATCATGGCTTTAGATTACCATCTTGCCTGGATAATAGACCTTTAAAATTTAATGAGTTTGAATCTTTGACTCAACAGGTTATTTTTGTCTCAGCAACACCAGCGCCATTTGAGGCTGATAAGTCCGAGCAGATTGTCGAGCAGCTAATAAGGCCGACAGGGCTTGCGGATCCTGTGGTTACTGTTAAGCCTAGTAAGGGCCAGATAGATGATATTGTTGAGCTTGTAAGAGAAAGAGCAAAAAAACATGAGAGGGTATTGGTAACTACCCTAACTAAACGTATGGCTGAGGACCTGTCAACATACTTAAGCGAGATGGGGTTGCGCGTAAAATATCTTCACTCCGAGATAAAGACCATAGAGAGGTTTGAGATCCTCCAAAGCTTAAGAAAACGTGAATTCGACTGCCTTGTCGGTATAAATCTCTTGCGGGAAGGTCTCGATCTTCCCGAGGTATCCCTTGTCTGTATATTGGACGCGGATAAGGAAGGCTTTTTACGAAGCAGGTCATCCCTTATACAGGTAGCTGGGCGCGCAGCCCGTAATATAAATGGAGAGGTCATTCTATACGCGGATACTATTACTAAATCCATGAAGAGCGCTTTAGGGGAGACCTTAAGGAGAAGAGAGAAACAGCTTGCTTATAATGAAAAGAATAATATTACACCTCGTTCCATAAACAAAGCTATCCAGGATGGCATTGATACCATGCATGAGTCAGAGGAGATGGTTGCTGGATTAACAGGTGAGGATGCGAGTGAATATGAGTTACACCAGTTAATCTCTGAGCTTCAGAGTGAGATGGAAGTAGCTGCTAGAAATCTGCAGTTTGAGAAGGCGGCGTATTTTCGGGACCAAATAAATAAATTAAAAATTAAAAAGTAAAAATTAAAAATTGAAATTAAAAAATAAAAAATGAAATGAAAAGTTAAAAAATTATTGTTTTTCAAATTAGTTTATGTCATTCCCGCGAAAGCGGGAATCCAGACGGGAAGGGTCTTTAGATGTCCGTGTTCCCCGCTTCCGCGGGGACGGGAATGAGATAGTTTTGAATGTCAAAATACCGGTTTCGTTGATATAAAAAGCTGAACCCTGTTCCCTGTACTCTGAAACGTGTGTCATGTGTCAACGTGTCAAGTGTCATATGATACCTGATACTTGATACTCTGATACTAAAAACAGTGCGAGTTTGAAATGATGGAAGAGCGTATTCTAAAATTATTTAAGAAGCAAGAGTCGAGTTTTATATCTGGTGAGGATATAAGCAGCCTGCTGAAGATCTCAAGATCTGCTGTATGGAAGCATGTTGAGAAGCTTCGCTCTCAGGGTTATGAGTTTGATGCTGTACCGCATCTTGGGTATCGATTGCTGAAAACACCCGATAGGCTCTTTCCTCATGAGATAAGTTCACTCTTGAAGGCAAAGATATTGGGTAATAATATCTCATATCATGAGACAATAGATTCCACCAATAAGGCTGCTTTTGATCTGGCTTCAAAAGGGGTTAAAGAGGGCATGGTAGTTATAGCGGAGAGACAAGCTAAGGGTAAAGGCAGGTTATCTCGCGAATGGGTCTCTCCAAAATATGCTGGGATATATATGTCAGTGATATTAAGACCGAAGGTATTACCCTTTGACGCGCCCAAACTTACTTTGCTCGCAGCGGTCAGTACAGCCACAGCGATAAAAGCAATTACAGGTTCGCAGCTCCTTATAAAATGGCCTAATGATATACTCCTTAATAAAAAGAAGGTTGGGGGTATCTTAACTGAGATGGATGCGGAATCTGATTCTGTTAATTTTATTATTCTTGGCATCGGCATTAATGTGAATACCAAATTAACAGACCTACCAAAGGGCGCAAGCTCTATATATGAGGAGACCCAAATCAAACATTCCAGGGTGGAGCTCACCAGCTCTATCTTAGAGAGCTTAGAAGCTTATTACCTGCTCTTTCAAAAAGAGGGGTTTGCTCAAATAAGGAGAGAGTGGAAGAATATGTCCGCAACAATAGGTCGACAGGTGCGTGCGAAATGTATGCGCCATACGATAGAGGGTGAGGCGGTAGATCTTGAACCTGATGGAGCTTTAAAGATACGATTGGATAATGGTTTTCACGAAAAGGTCATAGCTGGTGATCTTACCCTTCTGAGGTAGGATATACTAGCGCGTCAGCGGGGTTGAGAGGAGCGGCCTCTGGCCGCGAAAAACAACCTTGTCATTCCCGCATGCTTTTAGCGGGAATCCAGGCCACCAGAACAAGCCGTAGGAGCGGTCTCTCCCTCGTAATGCTCGGGACTCCTCACCGAGGGATCCCGAACGAATGTGAGGGGCTGGCCGCGATCAAACAACACTAATATTGAGGTGATGATATGATTTTAGCGATAGACATCGGTAATAGTAACATTGCTATGGGTTTATTTAAGGGTAAGAAACTCGTTTGCAGATTGCGAATACCAACAGATATCAAAAGGCATTTAGTATCTGAGAAGATACGAGAAGGTTTGGCTGAGTGCAGAATCGCTCATAGTGATATAAATTATGCTGTAATATCCAGTGTCGTTCCTAAGGCGACTAGCAAGATCAAGAGTATCCTGAAGAATGGTTTTAGTATAAGATCAAGGATCGTTGGCCAGGATATAAAGGTGCCTATAGAAAATCTATATAATGATCCAAACCAGGTTGGCAGAGACAGACTTGTTAATGCTTATGCATGTTCAAGATTGTACGGATATCCTGCTATTGTAGTAGATTTTGGAACAGCAACTACATTCGATTATATAGATCAAAATGGAGCCTATTGCGGAGGCCTTATTACCCCTGGGGTTCTCATGACAATAGAATCGCTTTATAAGAGAGCCTTTATGCTGCCTAAGATAGAGTTGAAGAAGCCCAAGAGCCTTGTTGGAAAGGATACAACAGAGTCGATAAGAAGTGGCATACTCTATGGCATGGGCAGTATGAGCGATGGAATTAGCTCAAAGATAAAGGCTCAGTACGCGAACAAGAGAAAGATAATCACAGTTGCCACAGGCGGCCTTGCCCCATTATTTATGCCTTTCTGCAAAGAGATTCAATTAGTTGATAAGGACTTGACTTTAAAGGGCTTACAGCTTTTAAGTGGATTGTAACTCGTCATTGTGAGAACCGCAAAGTTATCCACAACAGTACCCCACACTTAAGCGTGGGGTACTTATCCACATTTCCTCGGTTTTTCAGGTCTTCCTTGACTTTTTGATCTTCCTATGCTATACTAACACTATACAAATAATATATAACCCCTGGCATTTTGCTACGCTCTACAATCCGCAAGAAATGGTAGAGCTTCGCAGGAATCTCAAAAGCTAGGGGATTACTATTTTAATGAGGCCACAACTTAGCGAACGTAGTGAAGCTAAGTTGTATGGCCGAATTAACCCCGAACCAAATTTGAATGCAGTACCCATACTAGCAAAATTTGGTTCGGGGTAAGGTGCAAGTAAGCATATGCGAAAAATAATATCAATTTTAATACTACTTAGTATATTCATACCAAAGGACGCGCTATGTCTGCGGCCTATAGCTGCGCGCTATGGTTCTATAAATATGCTGCCTAAAGAGCGGCTTGAGTTGATCGGGGCTGTTGAGTGGTTATCAAACCCACCTAAGACAAACTATACATCTGGGGCGATGTTTGTGTCGCGATATTGCAATATGCGATGTGCGCATTGCTCGCCTGAGGTAAAACTGCTGCCTAAAGAAAAGAAAGCGAAATTGCCTCATCTATTTATTTCAGAGAAATTAGCAGATGACGTTATCGTTTTTTTGAATGATGCTAATATTAGGGAGCTTACTGTAACAGGCGGCGGTGAACCTATGGTTGACATAGTATCCGTTAAAGTTTTACGTATGCTTATTAAGCAACTAAGACTAGATAAGCCAAAAAAATATGCTAGACCGGGACCATTTGCGCGTCTCTTTTCAATGCCTACCAACAATACTTTAGTTATTGTAAGCAATGGCTTGTGGGCTAAGAAGAGATCTCGTAGAGCCGCAGTGCTTAAGGTTATGGATAAGGCATTAGCAAAGAGCGATTTTGATACTGTACAATTTACGTTCTCGGTAGATGAATTTCATAGCCCCGTAGCCCTTGATGGTGTGGCTAGTCTTATCGCGATGCACATGGAAACAGATGGCAGGATATTGCATAATGCGGATGTTAGTATTGGATTAAAGATCGTCAATGGTAATGCAGCGTATAACATGGAAAGGATAAGGGAATTGATTGAGAAGGTTAGGAAAAAACTTAAGAAGAAGAGCAAAAAGAGCAAGGAGGTTTTAAGAGTGGACATAGGCAGATTAGAGAATGATCTACATGGCGATGCTTATAAATGGCTGGGATATGTCAGTGGAAATATACTCTTAAAATATAAGCGCAAAAAGAAGAGTAGCAAAGTTTTGGTGAAATATGGAATAATACCTTTTTCAAACATGAGTACTGACACAACACCTGACTCCGAGTTACCCGCTCACCTTATGCAGAAAGCAAAGCAAAGAGTTGTGGGAGTAGCCAGGAATGGTTTACAAACACTTATTGATACTGATGGTAATGCTTGTCTTGATTGCAGAAATCGTTTGGATAGCCTGGCTTTTGTTTCCGGGCACGTAACCGAGGGTTTCAAAATTGTTTCCGGCAGAGAGGCGAGAGATCCTATTTTTAGAGCAATGAGGGAGCATGGTCCTAGCTTTGTGTTAGATATATTGAGAGAAATTGTGCCAACGGTACCATTTAGGCGCTATGCTAATGCTGATCCAGCCTACGCATTGGATGAGATTTTAATGGACGAAGATCTACGAATGAAGTTATGTTTTGCGATTTTGCGTGATTCAAAATATGCAGGTACGCTATACCCAGAGTCTCAGCAAAAGGTAGATGCCCTCGAGAAAGCATTTAACGCG
>JBHPDT010000079.1:0-9537 GCA_042577545.1 Candidatus Omnitrophota bacterium
CTTTTGATATTATCAGGATCAGGAGTTCTTTTCATAACCTATTTGACGAAATCCGACAATCGTGCCTAAGCACAGAAAAAGGAATGCGGAAAGAGTAACCGAGTAAATATGAGTATCAACAGCGCAGTGAGCCAAAAATCCCACTACTCCAGCTAACATGCCAAGGGCAAGATCACGGTCTACCCCTTTAGAAAAAGACCTTATAGGCGCTACCCCGGTAATAATAACTGATAATAAAAAGAGAGTGAATATCCCAGCGCCTACTACCCCTACTTCAGCTGCCATATGCAGGTAACTATTATGAGTATAGCGCACATCAGGATAGTCTTTTGGCTTATATTTAGGGAAATTCTTGGTATAGGTATTTACTCCAAATCCTATAACAGGGTGGATCTTTACCATTTCAAAGGTACCCTTCCAAAGCTGTATTCGTTCATATACCGTACCCCCTGAGGCATTAATTGTGGAAAAATCGGAGAATCTATCTTTAACAGAGGATGGAATAAATACAGAAAATATAAGAATAAACAGAATGATTGAAACAAATAGCTTCTTGCTCTTAATCATAGCAAGAAATAAGAAGCCGAAGATAAAACCAAGCCAAGCGCCTCTTGAGTCTGTTGACCACAAACACCAGATAACAGGCGATGCCGCTATAGTTATTAAAATTCTCTTTCGAAATGTATGGGCCATGGAAAAAAATAGGCTGCAAAATATAGTAGCGATAACTATAAGGTAAGCCCCAAAATCATTGGCATGTCTAAAAGACGAAGAGACCCTGTGAAGATGGTCTAATGGATTTATAGTCTTGCCTCTTATAATATCAACTCCTGTTATATATTGAATTATGCCGTTTAAAGATATGAGGAAACCAAATCCCAGCACAAAGAGAATAAACTTCTTAAGCCTTCCTTTGGTAGAAAAATATTCAGCTGTAGCCATAAAAAGAAGTGATAACTTTATAACCTTAAGAACGCCCCTGAGACTCTCACTCATATATTCAGTATTTATGAATGATAATAGATTCCAGAATATAAGTACAAAAAGTATAGCGCTCAATCCTTTTGCCGGAAGCGATGGTTCTTTCTTGAGTATCATGCATATGATCCATGTACTTATAATAGCGACAATGCTCATCTCAGTAATAGCATTTGAAAAAGCTACTCCTGCGGCTAAGAAATAAAAAGATATCGCCCTTAACCTTTCACAAATATTTAACGCCTTCTGTTTATTCAATGTGCTTGTCCTCTCTAGTTACTAGTTTACTTCTACACATTTCACATGCCATTGTAACCAGTTACCAGTTCTTCAGGGGTCAGGGGTCAGGGGTCAGGGACCAATTTTTTCTGTACCCTGAACCCTGTACGCTGCTCAACTGGTAACTCATTTCAATACGCATGCTCAGACCTTGAAAATAACGTCTGAAAAACTGATATGATCAATATCTTCACGTCAAAGAATAACGACCAGTTCTCAACATAATATATATCATATTTGGTTCGTTCTTCTATAGATGTATTTCCCCTCAGTCCATTTACCTGGGCCCAGCCGGTCACGCCAGATCTTATCTTGTGTCTAGACATATATCTGGGTATATCTTCTTTGAACTTACCGACAAACTTTGGTCTTTCAGGCCGCGGACCAACAAGAGACATCTCACCTTTAAAAACATTGATAAGCTGAGGCAACTCATCTAGATTGCTCGCGCGCAAAAAACTTCCTATCTTCGTTCTCCTTGGATCATCTTTCTTGGCCCACACAGCGCCTACCCCTTTTTCAGCCTTATGGATCATGGTTCTAAATTTAAAGATAGCAAATCGTCTTCCGTCTTCCCCCAATCTCTTCTGCAAGTAGAATATCGGGCCCGGAGAGGAGATCTTTATTATCACTCCGATTATTATAAAGAGCGGGAATAATAAGAATAGCCCAATAGACGATCCGATAATATCTATCGCTCTCTTTAAAAAGCGGTTATAACCAAAAGATAAAGGGCTCTCTTTAAGTCCTAAAAGAGGTATGCCGTCTATATTCTCCATATCAACCTGCGCTGTTATCATTCCAAGTATATCCGCTATAAGGCGAAAATGTATCATCCTCTTTTCGCATTCTAATATTATTGACATTATCTTATTGCGCGATAGAGACGGCTCTGTCAAAATCACCTCTTCTACATCTCTGCGGGAGAGCAATAAGGGTAACTCATCAAGCCCACCAATCACCTTGACTCCATCTATCTCTTTATTTATTGATTCCTTTGACACAGAGACCACGCCCGATATCTTGTAATTCCAGTGCGGATCATGTCTTATATGTCGTATTAAACGCTGTGAGGTGGAACCTGAGCCTATTATAAGAAGGTTTGAATAGTCTCTATTAGAAGATCTTAGCACCAATCTTAATCTATTGACTATAAAACGGGCCACTGATATGAACAAAACCAGGCTTATCCACATGATAGGCAGCATTATACGAGAATAAGTAAACTCTCTAGTGAAAAATGTAGCTGCCATTAAGGCAAAAAGGCCAACAGCCATTGACTTGACTATGGCAAAGAACTCATCAAGGATAGAAAGCCGCCTGCGTGTAGCATAGAGACCGAAAGAGCGCATAATAAATATAAGCAAGACAGTTATTATGGGAAGGGTTTCTATGTAATCCTTAAGATCAGGAATACCGTAAAGAACTGGAACTAATCCGCTTGTAAACCTTACCCAATAAGCGAACAAAAAGGCATAGGTTATCGCAACAAGATCGCTAAAAAGACGTACTATTCCAAAAATAAAATGAGTTCGTTTTTTCATACTGTTTCCTTCAGGGTAACCAGAAACCTGTAACCAGTAACCAGATCGGTTATTTAACAGATTAAATATCAAATATTAAATATCAAAATTACAAATTAAAATGTAAAATTACTTTCTTTGTCGTTTCTAAGCAGTTGGCATGCAATTCTTATTGAAACACCATACCCATGCAGCGTGTCTTTAAGTTCAATGAGCTCTAAGACAAAACTGCATACTCTCTGCCTTAAGTTTTCTTTAAAATTATCGTATTTTGAATTTTGATATGTCATTTTGCTATTTGCAATTTAATTTTTGCATTAAAACTCTGGTTTCTGGCAACTGGCAACTGGTTACTCCAGCACACCATTAGTCCTAGCCTCCACATACTCCCGTATCTTCTTCTTAAACTCTTCTCTATCAAATCGCATCGCATTCTCTCTGATAGCATTTGGATTAAATTTATCTTTATTTGACTCAAAGCGCTCAATCGCTTGGTTTAAAGCTTCTGTGGTTTGCTCACAAAATAATACCCCGGTCGGATTGTTCTGAGTTGAACCGAGATCCACAATAGTTTCAAGCGCGCCGCCCTTCGCATAAGCAATAACGGGTTTACCGCAGGCTTGGGCCTCAACAGGCACTATGCCGAAGTCCTCATCTCCTGGAAATATCAGACCGGAAGACCTTGCGTAGTGATCTTCAATGGTCTTATCATCAGACCACCCCAAAAATTTAATATTCCTATCTGCTTTAGCCTTAAGCTCTGATGAAGAATTTCCCGCGCCTATGATTATAAGCTTCTTTTTCGATATATTAAACGCCTCAATAGCTAAGTCGATGCGCTTATAAGGCACTAAGGCGGACACTATTAGATAAAAACCCTCATCCGCGGCAGAGACCTTGAACCTGCTCGTATCAACAGGCGGATATATGATATCAGACTCTCTATCATAATACTTCTTGATTCTAGCCCTTACATTATCTGATATCGCAATAAAGAAGTCAACACTTTCATTAGTCTTAATATCCCACCCTTTAAGTCTTTCTATTACATTATGTATAAGCCACTTTTTTACAGGATTATAGTGACCAAAATATTCATCAAAGAAGACCCAGGCGTAACGCATAGGTGTATAACAATAGCATATATGCTTGGCTCCTTTAGGAACTTTAACCCCTTTTGCGGCACAGTGACTTGAACTCAATATAAGATCATAGCCCTGGAGATTAAAGCTTTCGATAGCCTTTGGGAAAAAAGGTAGGTAACTTCTATATCCCTTTATCGCATTAGGAAGGTTTTGGATAAAAGAGGGCCTGATCTTCATCTTCTCTATAGTATCTGAACATGACCCTTTATCATGAATAAGTGTAAATATAGTAGCATCGCCAAAGAGTTCGCAGAAGACCTCAAGACACTTCTCCCCTCCCCTCATCCCTGTCAGCCAGTCATGTATTATCGCTATCTTCATTTGTATATTTTATATCGGTTTTAGGTTCTCGGTTTACGGTTTTCGGCTACTTGGCGTTGACACTTTGACACTTGACACTCTGATACTGCAGATCATATCTCGCGGCCGGAAGGCCCCTGCCTGCCGGCAGGCAGGGCTCCTACGACTTTCTCATAAACCTCATACGTCTGCTGAGCTGCCTTTGCCCAGGAAAATTTGGCGGCCCTATCAAGACCTTTTTCTATCAACTCATTTCTTAGAGTTTCAATTGTAAGTAACTCATTTATGGCAAAAGCAATGCTCTCTACATCATATGGATCAAATCTCTTCGCGGCATCACCTACAACCTCCGGCAAAGAAGCTATATTTGAACAAGCAACCGGCACCCCGCAGATCATAGCCTCTAAAACCGGCAGCCCAAACCCTTCATAAATAGATGGTAGAACAAATAAGCAAGCCAGATTATATAAGACCACAAGATCCTCTTCGGGTACCTCCTTTAAATATATAGCATCTGACTTTAATATCTTATTTAATATATCTGATTCCCTTGGATTGAATTTCCCGACAACCACTAGACTGTGCATAATACCATTTGCTTTTAAATCTATATATGCATCAATAAGTCTTTCTAGATTCTTATGCTTCTTAAGACTTCCTACAAACAATATAAAATCATCGGGTAAATTATATTTTTTACGTACTTCTTCTTTTTTAATAACATCATCTATCTTTTTAAAGATAGGGTCCGCTGCCTCATGGACAACGCCTATCTTCTCTTCCAAAATCCCAAAATCTCTTATTAAGTCCTGTTTTGTGTTCTCTGATACAGCTATAACCCTACACGCCTTCTTTGCAGCATTCCGAATGGCGAAATTAGCTGCGGCTCTCTTGTGAAATGGCGCAGATTCTTTAAACTTCGTGTATATAAGATCATGTATAGTTACTACCGAATGCAGACCTATGCCAAATGGCGCATTAAAGTGGGGAATATGAACAAGATCATACTCATCCTTACCAAACGGATCTCTAAAAAATTCCCCGATGCCATAGATAGGTTTTAAGTACTCACATATATTGCATCGATCGAAAGATGTAAGTTCGCTGGGGTTGCCATATAATGTAATATCGAGACCGCTAATACCGTGAATCATGGCAGATAGAATATTTCTGGTATATCTTCCAATGCCTGGGTGGGTTATCATTCGCGCGTCAAAAGCTATTCGCATATTCTTCAGGGGACAGCGTTCAGGGTTCAGGGGTCAGTTTTTCTGTACCCTGTACCCTGACCCCCGTACCCTGCTCAACTGGTTTCTCTAGCATGCCTCTCACAGCTTCCACCACATCATCAACTGAAATCATATCCATGCAGATATTGTGTTCACAATCCAATCTCTCGCACCCCTTGCATGGGATATCTTTCTGAATAATAATGGCTTTATTGTTTTTTGGGGCCCATTCCCCAGGTTGATTTGTTCCGCTATATAAGATAATCGAAGGGAGTCCTCCCAACGCGGCTATATGGCTAGGCCCGGAATCTATTCCTATAAAAATAGTAGACTTCTTTATGAGCGCTAAAAGAGTACCGATAGTAGTTACACCAGCTGCATTGAGGGCAGCTATATTACTTAAATGTATAATCTCATCATTTTTGCCCTTATCTTCTTCGGAACCTATCAGTACAGGCATAAATCCGAAATCCTCATTAAGTATCCTTATAAGCTTGGCAAACCTTTCGTTGAGCCAGTTCTTAGAGGGGTATCCGGCACTCGTATGTATGACAGCAAGCTTATTATCTTCTGATAAGTTATTAGATTTAAGATATTTACTCATAAACTCTTCATCCCTGGTGGATCCTTGAAGCTGGAGTTTTTCTGTGGTAATCTTTACATCCATAGATCGGAGCAGATCTAAATTATGTTCTATCGCGTGAACATTGTCCCTATATTCAACCTTCTTATGCAATAAAAATCCGCCGCCTGTTATCCCATAACTGACCTTAAATTTCACACCAACTATGGCCATTAATATTATATGTCTAAAATCCCCCCTTAGATCGAAGCCTATATCATAGCTATATTTTCTAAGCTCCTTAGCAACCTTCAAAAATCCTAAAAGCGCGAAAAATTTTCTATTAGAACGGCTAAACCATGGGGCATCATAGCATATAACCTCGTCTATGTAGGGGTTATTCATTATTATCTCTTTTGCCGCGCTGCCTACTAAGAATGTTATCTTCGCCCCCTTATAATGTTCTTTTATATTCTGCGGGATAGGCGTTGAAAAAATCACATCGCCAAGATGATCTAGCCTTATTACAAGAACATTGCCTATGTTGCCAGGGCTTTTTTTGCGAAATATCTTAAATGGAAAAAATATTATGCTGCCTAAAAAATCGATTACGCTTATTAGGAACATATAAAATTTATTCTTAAGAATATATCTCATCACATTAACCTGTATTTAAATATAGACCATAATGTATAAAGGCCGTCCTTCCATGTAATCTTCTTGCCCTCATGGTAGCCCCTTCCCTGATACGATATACCGACCTCTCTTATCTTTAACCCTCTTTTGATAAGCTTTGCGCTAATCTCAGGCTCTATCTCAAAATGCTTTGCCTTAATACCAAGATCCTTAAAAATATCGGTCCTTATCATCTTATAACAGGTCTCCATATCTGTGAGACTTGTACCAAAGAGTATGTTGAAAACTGTTGTCAGAAACCAATTAACCAGATAATGCAAAAAAGATGTGGAGCGCCATGTTTTCGCGAATCTAGATCCGAAGACCACCTCAGCAGCTTCTCTTTTAACAATATCGAGCATAATTCTATAATCATGGGGATTATATTCCATATCCGCGTCTTGTATTATAGCATAGTCGCCAATAGCATGCTTTAGCGTAGTCTGAATAGCCGCTCCCTTTCCAAGGTTTTGCTCATGGAATATAATATTAATCCCTGGTTTGCCCTTATACTTCTGCTCTAACAACTCTCTTGTGCCATCGTTTGAACCATCATCTGCTATTATCAACTCCTTATCAAGATCCATAAATAATATTAGATCTATAATACCAGAGAGCGTCTTAACCTCATTATAGACTGGCATTAATATCGAAAGTTTCATTTCGACCCCATTAATTCTTTATATACCTTTATATTCTCATCAGCTACGGATGACCAGAGAAAATTCTTAAGGATATATTCCTTCAATTTATCATTTTTTTCCTTAGACAACTCTCTCTCAATAGCCCCTCTTATGCTCTGAGTGCTGACAGGGTCTAGATATTCGACATAATTTTTAAAATACTCACGCGTTGAGCCAGCCTCAGTCACAGCAAGTCTTGTTCCAGCTAAACCAGCCTCAAGCGCTACTAACCCAGGTGTTTCAAGCCAGCTCTGAAGAACAAACAACTCAGACGCCGCGTATGCTGATGCTAATAGCTTGTCCTCATGATCAACTCTTTCAATAAAGATAGTACTCTTATCCGCATTTTTCTTACACTCACTAAGATACTCCTCATATCCGGCTGCTGCACTGCCTATAAAAACAAGCGGCATCTTAAAACCTTTTAAGGCCTTTATCAGATTAAGCTGGTTCTTCCGAGGTTCAAACCTTCCGACAGATAAGATAAACTTATCAATATTATATCTATTCTTAAAAAGAGCGGGGTTTGATTTGGCAAAACGCTCATCTACCCCAAGATATATAACACGCATCTTCTTTTTGCTTATCTTAAAATATCTGGCTACCTGATCAGCTTCAGCGTGAGAATTTGGCAAGAGTATATCAGATAAAGCCATCATCTCTCTTCTTGCGGATGGCGCAATAGGAAAAGCCGCTTTTGTAGCATGTTGGGCAACCATCTTCAATTTCTTAGGCAAGGTACCATACTCATTCCATGATCTCTGGAGAGTCGACCAGAAGACTGGAGATAGAGCAACCTTTGTTCCAATATTCTTAGCCGTACGCATAAGTCCCAGGCAGTCCTTGACGCTTCCAAATACATGAAGTATATCAAAATCTGTAAGCTTATCTTCCCATTGATTGAATAGCTTAACATAAACTCCCTTCTTCTGGAGAGTCTCTTTAGTCTTAAGTAGAAATATTTCCCCTCCACCTGGAGTCTGAAAAGCTGAGGGGTATACAAAAAATGCTATTCTCATATTTTACCTCATAAGTATTTTTAAGATTCGCTCTGATGTCCTGCCATCTCCGATTGGAATCTTCCAACTCCTCTTTGATCTGATCATCTTAGATGCGGACTTAATAATGCCTTCTGGCTTAATGCCAGCAATAATATTAGATCCACAATCAACGGTTTCAGGCCTTTCTGTATTCTCGCGAAGAGTAATACAAGGTACCTTAAGTATGCATGTCTCCTCTTGCACACCGCCTGAGTCTGTCATAGCTAATGCAGCGTTTGCCTCAAGCCAGAGAAAATCGAGAAAACCCAGCGGTTCAATCACCTCTACCTGGCTAGGTAATCTTAAGTTAAAGCGTTTTAACATATTGCCGGTCCTTGGATGCATAGGAAAGATGATAGGTAATCTAAATTTATTCCCTACATCCTGTATACCTCTTAAGATACCTTTAAATGTTGATTTAGCGTCTACATTCTCCTGTCTATGCATAGTCAATAAAATATAATAACCTTTGATCAGGCCCATCTTCTCTAATATAGAGCTCTTACGCCTTGCTATGCCAACGTGCTCTTTAACAGAATCGACAATAGTATTACCTGTAGCATGTATCCATTTTCTCGGCACACCCTCTTTCGTAAGATTGTTAATCTCATCACGCGAAGGTATAAAGAGGTAGTCCGAGAGATGATCGATAATAAATCTGTTGGTCTCCTCAGGCATCATCCTGTCAAAACTTCTTAAACCAGCCTCAACGTGAGCAACCTTGATATGAAATCCGGTATAGCTTTCTGTTGTTGAGATCTTTTCAGCGCAAAGCGCCCCGGCTAAAGCGCTATTTGTATCACCCTGCACAACCACAGAGTAAGGCATCTCCTTCAGGAGCACCTCTTCTATCTTTATAAGCATACGCCCGGTATGATCACCTTGCTTATATGGAGCTTTCGATCTTATATGAAGCTTATATTTAGCTGTGGGCAGATTCAACTCTTTGAAAAATGCCTCATCCATCTTATAAGAATAGTGTTGACCTGTGTGTATGCAGAAGAACGGGATATTCCTCTTCTGACATAACTTGATTATTGGGCTTAATTTAATGATCTCAGGTCTTGTTCCAAATATGAACCCTAGTTTCTTTTTCATGTTTACCACCCGTTTAAATTAAAAA
>JBHPDT010000080.1:0-9297 GCA_042577545.1 Candidatus Omnitrophota bacterium
ACATTGCGGCTACCTAAATCCAAGAAGATTTCACCTTTATTAAGAAAGAACCAAAAAAGCTTTACTTTTCTCATATTATTTACTATAATATATAGAAATTAAGAGAATATAAGCATAACCCCTGGCGATAAAACTAGGGGTTTATTTTTTACCATGCAAAATTTACTAACACTTACATTATCACTTACTTGCTTAATTCAAAGCATATCTATGCCCGCAATCCCATTGGCTTCATGCTCTAGCTCATCATTGCGACCCATGGCTGCTGAGACTTCGAAAGCAAATAGCGTGAGATGGCAGCTTAACCTAGCATCAACTACAACAGCTATAGATGTGATACGGAAGGCCTTTAACTCAGGAAAGAAATTTACTGTACGCGACTATATTGGAGCAGCATATAGTGAGTATGATTTATTGGAATCGGATGAGTTGCTTGCGCGAAATAAAATAAGCTATGAAGCCGCAAAAAAATGTCTAGATGGATTAGCAAGGCAAGGTATTTTGCAGCGCGGCCAGGCATGGAGCGAAATCGTATACACAAGAATAGATAATAAGAGAACATATCTACTCGAAAGAAGAGCCCTAGAGCGAAAAAAATCCAATGATGTAGTTCTTCAAAAAAGGAAGCTCAATAAAAGTCGACGCAGAAGAAAACAAGATCTTTATTTTTTTAGGCAAGGATACGCAGATGGATCAGAGAGATTAAAGCATAAATTAGGCGCAAAAGGCGCACGATTAGCAGAAATGGCAAAAATGAATATGCCTGTTCCGCCAGGATTTACTATAAGCACAAGAATAGCAAAGCAAATAGCAGAAACAGGAGAATTTACGCCTACGCTGATTAAGAAATTGCGCGCAATGGTAAACAGAGTTGAAAAGGCGACAGGTTCTATTTTTGGCGATAGCCAAAATCCTCTATTTCTTTCAGTTAGAAGCGGCGGACCCCACTCGATGCCCGGTATTCTAAGAACAATAACTAATATTGGATTCAACGATATAACTTATACTGCTATAGCACGGCGATCTGCTAATCCAGAGTGCGCAGCTAATTCTCGAGATAGATTTTTGCGGGAATTTACAAGGATTTCTAAGGTGCCCGTCAATAATATACCTGAGGATCCGTTTGGGCAGTTATTACAAAGTATAAAAGCGGTCGCATCTTATTGGAATGACCCAGCGGTTGTCAGGTATAGAAAACGAAATGGCATACCACATCATACTCACACAGCAATAAATGTCGAGGCTATGGTTTTTGGTAATATGAGCGAAGATTCAGCTACAGGTGTCGCTTTTAGCAGAAATCCTATTAATGGTCAAAAAGAAGTTTTTGGAGAGGTAATATTTAATGCACAGGGAGAAGACCTTGTTGCAAGCAGATTAACCCCAAATAACATATCTGAGTTGGAAAAACGCATGCCTAAGCTCGCAGCTGATCTTAAGCAGTATGTAAGGGCACTTGAATTACATTATAAAGCTTTAGAAGATGTCGAATTTACAATTCAGCAGGGTAAACTATACATTCTTCAATCGAGAGATAGTAAGATTAGCCACTTAGGCTTGGTAATAGCTAGAGTATTAATAGATTATGTTAAAGAAGGCTTAACATCAGAAGAAGATGCTCTAAAAATTGTTACATTAGGAGATCTGCTATGGCTAAAAGAATATTACGAGGCTCCTGTATTAAAAGAAACTAGTAGTAAGAATGTTTTACTTAGAGGTCTTCCGGCTTCCCCGGGCACATCAGAAGGCATAGCTTGCTTTAGTAGAGAAAAGGCTATGCAATTAGCAAAACAGGGTGAGCCTGCTGTGCTACTAACTGAGAGAATGACAGTTGACGATGATGAATTATTCCAGCATTTTTCTGGTGTGGTGACTAATGCAGGAGGCGCAACTTCGCACGCAGCTATATTAGCCAGATCTCAGAAGCCTGTAATGCCAGCGATTGTTGGCGCAGAAGCCATTCAATTTCAGGATAAAAGTTGTCATGTGGCTGACGAAGCTATAAGGCAGGGAGACAGAGTTATCATAGATGGTAACAACGGCATATTATATGCAGGCAGGCTCCATGAAAGTGATTTGGGTGAATCAGAGGTTACATTGATTCTACAAAATCGTATACCAAAGGAGGCTTCGAGTATTTTTCCGTATTATGAAAGATTGCTAGAATGGATTAATATTAAGACCAGGGAAATGCAGCGTAGAAAAATTATTAAAGAACAAGAAGCTCAGTTGCAGGAACGAGCAGTAGTAATAAGAGAACGAACTAAAGAATTGTTTCAAAAAGCAAATTCAATTATGCGAGATGAACCTGAAGCATGGAGAGACGGTATATCTACATACGTAACGAATCAATTATGCAATTGGTTAGTGATTGAAGAAGAGCACTTAAAATTTAGCAAAGAAGAAATCATTTTGACATTCCGCTACATGCATGAATGGGATCCTGATATTTTAGCTAAAGTTCTACATGCGCATGCATCTAACCATGATTTTTTTCAAGATTTATTTAACAGAATTTTACCAGAAACAGATATTGAGTTTGGTTTTTTACTATTTAATTTATTAGGCACTTTTAATCTACGTGAGTATACAAGTAGTGAGCTACGTGAATTCCGTGATCATGCCGGTTTTCCGTTAACACGTATACTGGCGGGCATAGATTCTTTTGCTCTGCAAGAGAGATATATACAATCTGCTAGCGAGGACACTTTGGTAGCCATTATCGAAGAGATGTGTTATGTAAGAGAAGCATGGCCGAAAGTAAATTATTCAGCAATACCCGATATATGTGAAATAATCGCACAGATAATAATTGAAAATCCCGGTATCCAAAGATACTTATTTGGAATATTTGAAGAAACAGGAGTACTTAGTGAAAAAGCTCAAAAATGGCTTATTACTGTTTTGAGAGATGAAACCGACTTTCTTGAAGGAGGAGATGATAGTGTTGTTTTCGGCATTGGTTCCAGCTCGTTAAAAGATAGAGGAGTACTACAGCATGCCGCTACTGCGGCTAGAGTGACTTATAGTGTAGATGCTTCCGCATAGATAAGCAGCAACAGCATTTCTCCAATGAACTGATTTCCAAAAAAGGGCTGGCCGCCCGCACCCGGCCAGCCCTTTTCTAGCTTATCTTAAGGATTAGCTGTGGTGTCGCCACTCTGGCCGATTCGTGTAGTATGCGCGTAGGAAGAGGCCAGAGGTGGACTGCGAGCCTCTGATTGCACGTTTGTGGCGAGCAGGACACAGCCACGCCTGCTCTTGTGTGCACTTTGGCAGGCGGGGCAAGGCGAGTCGCTCGTTCAAAGATCTTTCTTCTTGCTCCCGTGGATCATATTTGGTAGAATGAACTTGATAGTTTGAGACTCATTATCAAAGGGGAGCCAATATACCCCAATGTTGATAACAATATTGGGACACAAATAGGGGCTGTCCCAAAAGGAGGATAGTCCCTGTTTTAATTTTAAGAAAGATTATAATGGAGATACTGAAAGACACACTAAGTTTAGATAAACTAAAAAAAATAGCAGAAACCAGCTTTGGAGATATGATAAAAGCTGTTGTTGATGTTGACAGAGGACATTTAGCTATAAATGCTGAGCTTCATTCAGATCTTGAAGCCTTAATGCTTGATGATGGCTCAAAGCAGAAAGATCTTTGGGGTATTAATCTTTATCCAGATTTACCAATAGATGATTTTGTAGAGTTTGATTCAATGATCAATATGCGTCCATCTCAAGGCAATATGTCAAGAGGTGTTGACTCTAAAGATATTCAAAGCAGAATAATTGACGTTGTAAACAAGTGGGTTACCAGATGAGCATACAGCATAAAGAGCTTGCAGAAGGTCGCTGGCATGAAATGCCATTATGTGAACAGATGGCGAATATTGGCAGTGAGGTTAGCCGCGCGCTAAATTGGCGCAACAAAGGTAAAAGTGACTATTCTCAAAAAGCGGTTAATCGCGCGTTAGAGTTGCTAGATCTTACTATCGCATCCGTCAAAAAATATTCCAAACTCAAAGAACTTTCTAGGGCACGAGAGGCCCTTGTGGACTTTTTTTACGGAACTAATGAGTTTTCATCCTCTGAAGTTTTATGGCGCAAGTACTTTGACCATTTCAATTATGTAGTGAGAAGGAACATCTGAATAGCATAGGCTGTTCGAGCCCAGCCCGAGGAGCCAGCATACCCCAATGTTGATAACATCAGCATTGTTTATATAATGTAGGAGCCGCCTCCTGGCGGCGAATAGGAGGCGGACTAATAGGTCTGCCGTTTCACTTTAAGTCATTGCTAGGCTGCCAAAGGCAGCCGAAGCAATCCCATAGGCAGAAGGATGTCTAATGAATATTGACCAACAAAAAGCTAAAACTATATTAAACGCATTGATTTATCAAGACATAATTGATGAAGCCAATAAGGAGAATCGAGGAGAGAAAATTACTCACGATAAGCCACTTATAAAGGAATTTGCCAGATTTTGCGGGCTGTCAGATGAGAAATTAGATGATTTATATGATGAGATTTTTGAAAACCTGGAAGAGTATGAGAATTATTCATTTTGGGAAAATTTTGCAGAAAAAGTTGCGATAGTTAAACGAGAAGAAGAAAAAAATAGCAAGAAAATAGAACTTTCGCAAGACGAAGCCTTCATAGTGCTTTCACGATACATGGACAAAGTTAATGATATTTTAGACGATGCAGATCTAGTAGACTTGTGGAAATATATTGCTAAGTATTTCAAAACAAATTCAGTGATGCAAACAAATGGATAAAGCCATTATAGATTTAATAGGGAAACTCACCACCCAACTCGAACAATTCCTTAAAGCCTGCAAAGAGGGGGGCGATACCACCATAGATGATGTTCTTAAGCGCTTAGAAAATTTAAGAAATGGGGAATGAACCTACCCGCTCTTAAGGCAACTCTTTTTTTACAAATTCAAGCAATCTTTCGCAATCTTTTAAGACCTTTTCTGCCTCAGATCTAAAAACCAATCTCTCCTCATATTCTGCCATGTTTTTAATGCGAAGTGTTCTTTCAATTCTTGCTGCATTTGTGTTTATGTTTTCATTCCCACTTTTTGTCATTTTAAAAAGTTTTACAGCATCATCATGTTTTTCACTAGCAGAACGCTTCCCTAAGAAATATACACACATAGCATCAGTTGCAGCAATGCAGGAGTGGATAGCGCTGATAGTAGCTGCATTCCACTCCCCGGCAGAAAAAGAATTTTGCGCTGCATGGAAACACTCATTAGCACGTTTAAGGAAATTACTATAAAATGATTTTGCAACATCTCTGGTCTTTAATTTAGAGGTCATATTATTATCCTTACCCTTTTGGGTATATTTGAATACCCTTATTAATTTCAAAAATAACTTTTAAGTTTTTCTTCTGTTTCAATTCATATTCTGTTAATACGTAAGCAGCCAGCCTATTCCCATACCTTTCAGAACATATATTAGAAAGTTTTTCTGTTGCAGGTTCAAGCTTTTTCTGCGTCTGTTTATCTTTAACTAGCACAAATATATCTATATCGCTATTCGGTTTTTCCAAGCCTTTTGCTACTGAACCGAACAGGACGACCCTTTTAATTAAGGCCTTGGGTAGATTCTTAAGAATAATATTTATTAGCTCCTCCAGAGGTTCTTTAATGCTTGAAACGCCTCTAATTAATTTAGATAAGCTCTTAAAGGTGTAACTGTTACGATTTACTTTCCACAAGTGGGCTTTCCCCACATTAACGTAATCTACAAAATTGATATCAGCAAGTTCGCGCATAGTCCTATTTATACTCATATGAGAAACTTTTAGGATAGAGGCTATCTCTCTCTCACTCATAGAAGCCTCGTGTGTTAGTAGAAACTTGATAATTTTCACCTTGGTCTTTGAGTTTAGCACATCAAGCACTGAAATATGAAATTTCATATACCCTCCTATGTAACATATCTGTTACAAGTGTAACATATTTTGTGGGAAAGTCAAGAAGGAAACATAGCTCCGGGCGCATAGTATACAATCTCAATTTTATCTTCCTTAATTATAATCTTCTCAATAAACTTCTTCAAGAATTCTCGTTTCTCTTGTATGTTGTTGCCAACAAATATTTCTTCCATCTCTTTTCTAAAGCCATCTATCGTAGCTCTTGATATATGTATCGGCTGATGCCTATTATTGAGATTTTCATAATAAGTTATCTCTTTGTGCAGGCTTTCTCTTTGCGTTTTCAATTCTTTTAGGCGTGGAGCAACCAGACTTATGTCTATAACCCCACTCTCAATAGCCTCATACTGCCTCATAACGCGATTTTGCAAGTCGCTGGCCTTTTTCTTAAGGTCAGTTATCTTCTTCCAATAGTCTGTCCTTAGAAACTTAGCAGCTTGGTTTATATCATTAGTCAGCTTTTTCATATTCTCATCTGAGAATAAAAGGATTTTTACCCTATCAATTACTTTTTTATCAAGCTCATCTGCGCGTACTCTATGCCCTGCACATACACTCTTACCTTGTTTGGAATAGGTTATACAATTGTAATAGGCATATTTCCTATCTCTGCCATAACCAGTCACACCATAAGTGCTACCACATTTACTACATCTCATTAGACCAGAGAGGAGATAGGTGCTTGAAGTTACTCTTGCAGGCTGATGTTTAGGTTGTCTTTTCTCAATAAGCCTTTGAGCTTTATTGAATAAATCTTCACTTATGATAGGTTCATGAGTATTTTTAATGATTATCCATTGATCTTTGGGTTTAAACTGCTTTCCGTAGGTTTTCTTATCACGTTTATTGAATACAGTCCATCCGATATATGATTCATTCCTTAATACATTTGCCACAGTAGACTTGCTCCAATTACCACCCGAACGAGGCTTATGGTCATGTGTGTTAAGATAGGTAACAATATTCTTAAGTCCATTACCTTTGGTGTATAATTCAAAGATAAGCCTTGCTGTGGTTGCCTCAGGCTCATTTATTTCATACCTGGTTCTTTGGTTTTTATTATCATCATAAACATGTACATTCTTATATCCAAATGTAGCATACCCACCATTGCGATAGCCTTTTCTGGTATTTTCTATCAGACCTCTCAAGGTTTCTTGTCCTAAAACAGCACTATAAAACTCATCTATTACTTCAATCATACCTTCCATTAACTGTCCCTAGGGAGTATTATCAATAGGCTCAGATATAGATATTATTTCAATGCCCCGCTTTTTTAACATAGCTTTATAGACAATACTATCCTGCCTATTCCTGGCAAATCTGGATAACTTCCATACCAGGATAACCTGAAATGGAGGGAATTTATTCTTTGTATCCGATATCATCTCCATAAAAGCAGGCCTATCGGTAGATAAAGCACTCTCAGCTTCATCAATATATTCTTTATAGACCGCCATATTATGCTTTAAGGCATATTCATGCAGAAGTCTTAACTGCGAAGGTATGCTATTATTCTTATCAGCTTGTTGTTCGCTAGATACACGTGCGTATAGAGCTACTTTCATCTTACCATCACCTCCAATTCTTTTTGTTCAGTAAATAAGGGTTCCTCTGTATATATAGTTTGCTCTTTAGCCTTATTACCTAGAAAATGAGCTAATTCCTTAATCTTATCTTCATACCATTTTTGTACCTCAGAATTTCTCTTTGTGCCTACAGTTTCAATAATATTAATGCTCATTTCTTTACCTCCAGATCTATTAAGTTATTAATCCGTATATGAATACTACACCTCAGATTACATTCATTATTTATGGGTGCAACTAGTTTGCAGATCGCTAAAGCCTGAGGCAAAAGAATAGGTAGAGAGGTATATATCTTTCGCCTCTCCGACACGGGAATCCTTTCTTTAGTTAATGAAATATGAATCATGAGCACCCTCCTTTTCAATTATTACTTTAAACTTTTAAAGTAAATGAGCAAAAAAACACATATTACTTTAAAGTTTTCAAGTAAAAAGGTAAAAAAATATTATTTTTCCCACGTTCTACGATATTCATCAACACTCTCCTGCGTAAAGAACTTATACTTACCAGCAATAGACTCTGGTTTAATTCGCCCTTCTTGAATTAACCAGTGTATTCCTTGTGGTGTTTTGCCTAACATCTTTGCAACCTCTTTGACAGTTAGTAGTTTTTTATCTTCCATACACTCAAATAATACCACTTTACTTTAAAGTTGTCAAGTAAAATTTTGTTCTTGTAACTGTTTTGTAACTGTTTATGAGGTATGGTAGATTAGAAAATAATAAAAGCGATACCTTTTTAACATAAATCCTAGAAAGTAATTACGACTTATATGGATAAAATAATAGCAGGAATTATAGGTCTTATTAGTGGTGCTATAGCTTCTTTATTCGCTCCATGGATTCATTGGGGCATTGAAAAAAGAAGAATCAAGTACAAACACAGACTTGAATTACTTAAGCAGTGGCGCTCTATTGTTGCTCTCCCTAGCTTTGACCGCAGTAATATGCTGGAAAGTTCTTATTACGGTTCGCTGAGAGAGCTACTCAAAGAAGATATAAGAAAAGAAATTGAGCGTTCAGCAAATAATTTAACACTAGTGATAGATAGCCCTACAACAAGCCATGATAAAGATTTGCTTCTTAGAGAGATTGCAAGGATTGAGAAAGAGTGGGGATTGCTATAAATTATGAAATATGTGTACATATTGATGATGGTCAGTTTAGTAATAATATGTGCTTATGCAGCAATTGCAGATGAGATCAATGAATATTATAATGAAGTTCTTATGCCCACGATTAATATTGTAAATACAGATATAGAGAAAATGAGCAGACTTATAAGCGAGGCTATATACAGTCCGTTATTAGACGAGACACTCCGGGTTGAAGCAAGTAAAGCCTATAAGAACGTAAACGAACAATATTGGATAATAGTTAAATCTAAACCCCCTCTTAAACTAAGAGGCGTGAAGAAGATTGCACTTAATCATTTCCGTGCGGTTAAGGAAATATTTGCTATGGCTACTGCACGAGATTTCTTTACAGCAGAAAAAATGTCGGATTTTTTTGATTTAATAGACAAAGCAAAGGGTTATACGTTTGAGATAGAAAGCGAGTATCAAAAAGTAGCACGTGAATTCGAAAACTGAATTGCTTTTAGAAAACAGGGATTCTGCTTATTTGCATGTTATCAACATTGTCTAGTCTGGGAGTCATTTTTTGTAGCTTGAACTATTATATTAGGCCCCTAAGTAGATTTTACCCTCAAAGTCAAGGTAAATTCCATAGCTATCGATCAACTTTTTTCCATACTTAAA
>JBHPDT010000081.1:0-8905 GCA_042577545.1 Candidatus Omnitrophota bacterium
TCAACATTGCGGCTACCTAAATCCAAGAAGATTTCACCTTTATTAAGAAAGAACCAAATAAAACGGGCTACTCTATATAACTACTTGCAAAATAAGAAGATATGGGAAAAATTCTAACTCAACAGCTTGCCTGTGAAGGATTTTTTGATCTGTATTTCTTGAAATATACCATAAGGAGGGCTATTGCAGCTGGTGTAATACCTGATATGCGGGAGGCCTGGCCCAGAGAGACAGGCCTTATTTTGCTTAGCTTTTCAATTATCTCTGTAGTAAGACCTGATATCTTGGAAAAATCTATATCTTTTGGAATTTTGATCTTCTCTACATCCTCCATCTTTCTTATATCTTGAATTTGGCGTTTTATAAATCCATCATATTTGACTAATAACTCTACTATTCGTTCATAATTTGATGGTAGGGAGATATCAATTATGCCTGACTCTTTTAACGAGTTGTAGCTAACCTGTGGTCTCCTTAAGAGCTCAGCAGCAGTAGCTACTCTTCCTATTGGTGATGTGGAAAGGGATTCTAACATAGTGTTTATATATATACCAGGCTTTATCTTTATCGTATTAAGGGTATCAATAGCATTTTCGATTGATATCTTCTTCTCGTCCGCAGCCCGAAGCTCATTTTCACTTACCAAGCCAGCGTCATAGCCTGATCTTCTAAGCCTAATGTCCGCGTTGTCTTCTCTGACAATTAAGCGGTATTCAACTCTTGAGGTGAACATGCGATACGGCTCATTTGTGCCTTTTGTAGTAAGGTCATCTATAAGAACCCCTATATAACTATTAGACCTTTCTAATATAAGAGGTTCTTTCTTCTTTATATTAAGAGCAGCATTAATGCCAGAGACAAGTCCTTGAGCTGCCGCCTCTTCGTATCCGGTTGTTCCATTGATCTGGCCTGCAAAATATAGACCCCCTATTCTCTTTGTTTCCAGCGTAGGATAGAGTTGAGTAGGTTGAGCAAACTCATACTCTATACCATAACCTTCTCTTAAGATCTGGGCCTCTTCCAACCCTTCTATAGAATGAACTATATCCTTTTGAATATCAAGCGGAAGGCTTGTCGATATGCCGTTGGCATAATAGGAGTCTGTAGCTAAACCCTCTGGTTCTAAAAAAACCTGATGTCTATCTCTATCTGGAAATCTCATTATCTTATCTTCAATTGATGGGCAGTATCTTACGCCAGTTGATTTGATAATACCAGTATATAGCGGTGAACGATCCAGGTTACTCTGGATTATAGCGTGTGTCTTTGGATTGGTATACGCTATATGGCAATATACCTTATTTTCTAATTTTGTTTTTGTAGAGAATGAGAATGGAAGAGGCTCATCATCGCCTGGTTGTGGTATCAATTTAGTAAAATTTATCGACTCTTTTTTTAATCGAGGGGTTGTACCTGTCTTAAGTGAAGATATCTCAAACCCTAATGCCTTTAAGGACTCACTCAGCTTAATAGACGCTGGTTCGCCATATCTTCCACCTGATTCATGATCAAGTCCAACATGTATCAACCCATTAAGAAATGTTCCTGTAGCAATAATTATGGATTTAGTTTGAATTAAATCTTTAGTCTTTGTGATAAGACCGCTAACTTTATTATCTTTTACAATAAGCTCAAGCGCCTCGTCCTCCAATACCTCAAGGTTCTCCTGAGACAATACCTTCGATCGCATATATTTTGAATACGCATCACTATCTATCTGCGCGCGGGATGACCAGACAGCAGGGCCGCGGCTCTTATTAAGCATCCTAAAATGGATACCTGTTGTATCAGCGGCCTTTCCCATTTCACCGCCTAAGGCATCGACCTCCTTAACAAGCTGGCCCTTTCCTACCCCACCGATAGAAGGATTACAGGATATATGCGCTATTTTCTCCTTACTCATTGTAACAAGAAGTGTCACGCATCCCATTCGCGCACAGGCTAATGCAGCTTCACACCCTGCATGCCCCGCTCCTATAACTATGGTATCGTATCTCATCAAAAACCCTCTCGGGGACAGACCCTGAGCACGCATTGTCGTGCTCAGGGTCTGTCCCCGAAGCCTTTATTTAAAAAATTAAAGCAATCTCAAGCGTTTGAGATTGCTTCGGCACTTCGTGCCTCGCCCCGAACGAAGCTTTGCCTCGTTCGGGGCTCGCAATGACTTGGAGGCCTGAAACAATGCATATAACTTTTAAAACTATCGCAAAATATCAACCGACGCTTTGGGCTAGAATAATCGCTTCCGCTATATCTTTCATCGGACGACGGCTATTCATAGCGAGCTTCTGCATCTTCTTAAAGGCCTCATCCTCTGAGCATCCTTGGTTCTTCATAAGTATGCCCTTGGCCCGCTCAATAACCTTTCTTGCCTCAAGCTCTTCCTGAATAACTTTAGTCTTTACTAAGAGCTGTGAATTCTCAATAACTATAGCTGCCTGGTTAGCCACAGTCTGCAGGAGCTCTATCTCTAACTTAACAAACTTATGAGGTGTTGAAGTATAAAGATTTAATACACCGATAACCTTCTCTTTGACTTTAAGAGGCACGCATAAGAGAGAACATAAGCTCTCCTTCTTTGCAACAGCAACACTTCTATATTCCAAGTCTTCCCTTACATCCTGAATTATCTTATGCTTGCCTGTCTGGGCAACTTTACCAGCTATGCCTTCGCCGAGTTTTAAGCTGGGCTTCTTAATATAAGCCTCACTGACCGCCTGAGTGGCTTTTACACTGAGTGTCTTTGTGCCCTCATCTAAAAGCATGAGAGAGCATATCTTTGAGTCCATAATCTCAGCGGTAATTGTAACTATAAGCTTTAGAATATCCTCAAGGTAAAGTCTTGAAGTTATGGCCTCACTTACTCTTGATAAGGTCTCGATCTGCTTCTTATAGGGGATTGTCTTTTGCTTTGGCTTTGTCATAATGATAAACACCGTTTTTTGTTTTTGCTTACTAGCATAAAAAGTTAAAATTCATACAATTTTCCAGCTCAGACCTGTCCCCTTTAGGACCGTCCCCAACTAGAATTTTACGCCCATGGCTCTTGCCGGGCAAGCGGGAACACATAGCTCACAAGCTATACATTGATCTATGTCAAAATTTATCTCCATAGTCTTTCTATCAACAAATAGCGCGCCAGTGGGGCAAGCCGCTATACACGCTCCGCAATGGGTACATCTGGTCTCACTCCTCTTTACATCTCTGCTTAATGTTTCGACCTTGATTCCCTGATCTTGTAAAAATTTTATACCATGAGCATAATCGCTATCTTTTCCAACAAGCTCTAAGACCATTAGGCCTTTCTCATTAGGCGTGATCTTTGCCTGCAAGATATTGAATATAAGGTTGTAATCTTTTACAAGATGATAAGCTATCGGTTTATCAATAAGCTTATGCGGAAAATGTAAAACTATTCTCTTCTTCTTCATCTTTTGCATAGTATTATCCCTGTTTAGTATCGAGTATTGTCTCCGCCTGTAGGCTAGGCAGGTATTGTATTTTTTTCGCAATACGATATACGCAATACACAATACGAATCATTATACTAAACCCATAACTATATATCAACCAATTTAACATCACCCCAAGCGCCGAAGATATCTTCTACAATCACTAAAATCCCTGAAACGCCTTCTATGGTTTGAGCGAATTCAATGCCGTTGCCAATATCATCTTTGCTCTTGATCTTGTTGCATATAGCGGTCGCAGCTGCATCAGCTAGCGCGGTAGAGGTTGATATAATGACTACCGCATCAGCCTTACCAAAGCTAAGACTATGGCCAACAGTCCCGCTCGATGTGCAGATCCCGCAAGGATACTGGCTCTTCTCTATCTGGATACCTATCTTCTCACTAAGCTTTGACTCGCCAGCATAGATACCGATAATACGCGGTTTATCTGATGATATGAATATATCACCGCCATTCTCAACTATTACTTGAGAGCTAAATTTCAGCAACTCCCTGCCAACAGCTTCCGCAACCGCTCCTGCTACAGCTGCCATAGGTCCGACACCTGCTTTTTTAGCGGCCTGGACCATATCTCTTATAATGCGCGGGGCATCATCTTCTGCTTCGACAGGCTCTAAAGAATCTTTAAAACCTGGGTTCTTCTGGATATAGCCTTTTATATCAGCTCTTATTCTCTCAATAAACCTTTTGGATTCTGCGCTTAAATCTCTATCAGCCAAAATAAAGAGATCGGTCTCTTCTATCTGCGCCTTAAATGAGATAAGGTCTTCGGATTTCGAATATGATCTGTAGGTTCGCGGCTCATATCTCATCGGTTGGCAACATGTTTCGGTTTTTGGTTTACGGTTTACGGTTTTCGTTAAAAACTTAACAGCGATAACCGCTAACCGAAAACCTAACACCGAATCTTGAGTGAACTTCTAACGCGGATTTCCCATGATAACCTTAACATGGTGACGCTTCTCATCACCAAAGTCTGGTATCAGATTCGACTTCTGCTTTTTGCCATCTACTATGACTTCAGCAATGCCCGTGGACACATAGCGAGGGTTTAATACCTCTATATTATAGTAGGCATTTCGGAAATTTCTCCTTACCTTAAATAGGCGCCATCTATTAGGTATGCAGGGTGAAATACGAAGACCCTCATAAGTCGGTTTAATTCCAAGAATCTCTTCTGTCATCATCTTAAACATCCAATACCCTGAGCGGTTAAACCAGGAGTACCTCGCGAATCCGTTTGTTGGAGCATCAGGGCCGTCGACATACTCACATGATACAAACGGCTCCATCTTATATATATCTGACTTATGGGATCTGTCTACCGGATTAAGCTTCGTATATATGGACCATGCGTTATTAGCCCTGCCAAGCATAGTCTCAGCCCATATAGCCCAGCATGCCGCTTCTATAACAATGCCTCCGTTCTCCATTACGCCCGGAGGTAATTTACTTAATGTCCCAACATCATCTTTATACTCATCGTAAGCTGGGGCAACCATTATAGGGCCGTGCTCTTTATACAACTGTTGTTTTACACGATTCATAAGATCCGTTGCTTCTTCATCTTGGCAAAGACCGCTTATAATGCCCCATGCCTGAGTATCTAAAAATAGTTTGGCGTTCTTACCTTTTGATGTGCCTATCTCTCTACCTGTATGAGAGATAGCTCTTATAAATCTGTCTTCATGCCAACCTACCTTCTTTACTTTCTCCTGAAGCTTCTTTAATCTCAATTCATAATCAGCGCAGAGATCCTTATGTTTCTTGAAGCTACAAACCTTAATAAACTCCGAGACAATATATATTAAGAATTGCCCAAGCCAGATCGATTCTCCCTTTCCATCTATGGAGGCGTCTTCGAGTTTCTTAAAATAGTCACCACCACCAAGAGGTGGTATACCTTTCTTACCTAAAGACTCAAAAACCCTATCGATAATTTTAACAGCATGATTGAATAGAGACTCCTTAGTCGTATCCTGATATTTTATCTCTTCATCCAAGATAGGGAGATCTTTCGTCTCCTTTAAATACTGACAAAGCGCGTAGATAAGCCATAAAGGGACTTCGAGTGAATCAGACTTGCTACCTACCTGTGTCTTCGCATCCCACTCCTCTACCATAGAGCCATCCTCAAACTCCTTCTCCGCGGCATCTAAGAGTAGTTTGCGCATATACTTTGGATGTACTGAAAGAAGCGTAAGGCCATTAATTAAGAAATCCTTGAGATTGACTAGCCCTTTAGGACTAAAGAGAGATCCAAAAGAGGATAGGCCAGCTGACATTGCCTGATACCTGAACCACTTGTTGGTCATGATATTGGCGCCCTCATCAGGTGTTGTTATCTGGAAGTTGTTAAGCCTGATGCCCCACCTATGGCCTGTTCTTGAAAACTCCTCTTCAGCAACCTTTACATTCTTATATTTCTTAATAAGTGTTTCAGCATCCTTCTTCTCTGTAGTCATACCTACTGTAAAGAATAGTTCTTTTTCACCGCGGGGTGGAAGCTCTATCTCAAGATGAAGACTTGCGGCAGGATCATTGTATCTGCCTTCTTCTCCAAAACACATACCCTTCTCAACGCAGCGTGGATTTGACGGATCCCTGTAGGCGCCTAAGAAAAAGTCTCTCCCGCAGGTATAGGTTGATACCTTATGATTTACAGAATGAAAAGCCCATTCAGAATTAGGATTTTTCGCGAATATTGTAGACAGGCCTTCGTCAAATGAGGTATCCACAAATAGCTTATCATATTCCCTAACGCCAGAAGGAATTCCAAAATCCCACTCCGTATAACTGAATACGCTCAGACTTCTCTCTTCATCGGTATTATTTATTATGCGCATCTGCCAAACCTCAACAGGCTCATCCGCGCCAACATAATAGATAAGACTTGTTATAATGCCGTTGTTGCTTGAGCTTATATTTGTATAACCTATGCCATGTCTTACCTCATAAAAATCGGGTTTTTTACATACAGGCTTCCATGTCGCTGACCAGAAATCCTGGGTCTTATTATCGCGAAGATATATAAACTTACCATAATTTCCTGAGATCAGATCCTGGTGCCACCTTGTGATCTTATTGCTCAGCCCTGCTTTAAAACTGACGCCGCAGCCTGACTGAGATATGATCATGCCATAATCACCATTTGTAAGAGTGTTGCACCATGGAACCGGTGTCTCAGGATTATTTATTACAAACTCTGAACCATCATACAGGAAGAAGCCGTACCTGGTACGAAATATCTCCTTGATCTTACCGAGCGGAAGAAGCAGGCGCGCCATCTGCTCTATCTTCTTCTTTGAAGAAGCCTTTTTCGCAGGAGCTTTCTTTGATTTTGTCTTCGCCTTGCTAATCTTCTTCTTCGCTACCTTCTTTTTGATCTTGGCTCCTACTTTCTTCTTTATTTTTACAGACTTCTTCTTTAGGGCCTTCTTCTTTGCGGGTCTTTTCTTTACAGTCTTTTTCTTCTTAGCCATTTGCTTCTCCTTGTTCTGGTGCTCTAGCGTTTAGCGGATAGCGTGTAGCATATTGCACCTCGTGCACATTACACACTATATACGACAAGCGATACATACTTTTATATAACAATACTTACTAATTTTTTTGGGACTACAACAAATTTTCTAATATCCTGATCTTTAAGCCATTCCTTTATCTTCTCATCTGATAGCACCGTCTCCTTAAGCTGGCCATCGGTTATATCAACATCAACCTCTATTCTAGAACGAACTTTTCCATTAATCTGCACAGGTAGGACTATCGTATCCTGCGCTGTCTTTGACTTATCAAAAACAGGCCACTGCTGGCTGAAGATGCTTGGTTCATAACCTAGCCTCTCCCAAAGCTCCTCAGCGATGTGGGGAACAAATGGCGCAAGCAATAAGACGGCGGTCTCAGCCGTTTTCTTGATAATAGATGGATCTGCCTTATCTAATAGATTATATGCTGAATTTATGAGCTCCATAACTGCGCTTATAGCTGTATTAAACTTAAAATCACCTTCAATATCACGCGTTACTTTATCTATTGTTTGATGAATCTTTCGCTCAAGTTCTCTATCCGATTCCTGGTTTCTGGTTACTGGTTTCTGGTTACTATTGTTTACCTTCTCAACCAGTCTCCAGAGGCGACCAAGAAAACGGTAAGCGCCTTCAACAGCCCTATCATTCCATTCCGCGTCTTTCTCAGGTGGGCCTATAAAAAGTGTGTATAACCTTACTGTGTCTGTACCATACTTACTGATTAGCGCATCAGGGGAGACAACATTCCCCTTTGACTTAGACATCTTTGCGCCATTCTTTATGATCATACCCTGTGTAAATAGCGCGCCGAAAGGTTCGTTAAAATCCAGATATCCTAGATCTGATAGGACCTTTGTTATAAACCTTGAATATAGAAGATGAAGTATGGCGTGTTCCACGCCACCTATATATTGATCTACAGGAAGCCACTTGTTAACCACGTCCTTATCAAATGCCTTATCATCATCCTTTGGAGATAGATACCTAAGGTAGTACCAGCTGGAATCTACAAACGTATCCATGGTGTCTGTTTCGCGTTTAGCGTCTTTACCGCACTTAGGGCACTTTGTATTGACAAACTCGCTGTTTTTTGCTAGAGGCGACTGACCCTTAACCTTAAGCTGGACATTCTCGGGCAAAATCACAGGCAGCTCTTTATCAGCTACAGGCAATGTACCGCAGGCATCACAATATATAATAGGTATAGGCGCGCCCCAGTATCTTTGCCTGGATATTAGCCAATCGCGAAGCCTAAAGTGAACAGCCCTTTTGCCGATCTTCTTACCCTCCATCCAATCAGCAATTTTTTCCATCGCCTCTGTGTTACCTATACCATTGAACTTATCTGAATTAACCATAATCCCATCTTCTTCAAAAGCATAATCCATCTTAGATGTCTGGAGTGGTTCTTTGGGATTATCTATAACAACCTCAATAGGAAGATCATATTGCTTCGCAAATTCAAAGTCGCGCTGATCGTGCGCTGGAACAGCCATTACAGCGCCGGTACCATACTCCATAAGCACATAATTGGCTATCCAAAGAGGGATCTTTCTTCCATTCACAGGATTGATAACATATCTTCCTGTAAAGATGCCTTCTTTTTTAACCTCAGCCGCAGCCCTCTCTGACTTATCTTCACGCCTAACCTTATCAATAAAGGAGCGTATATTATCTTTTTGGGGATTATCTTTTATAAGATCTTCTACCATAGGGTGCTCAGGAGCAAGCACCATATAGGTTGCGCCAAATATAGTATCTACTCTTGTGGTATAGCATGTTAATATAATATCATCTCCATCAACTGGAAAATCTATATTAACTCCAGTGCTTCTGCCTATCCAGTTAGTCTGCATAGTCTTTACGCGATCGGGCCAGTCCTTAAGAAGCTTTATATCATCGAGT
>JBHPDT010000082.1:0-8694 GCA_042577545.1 Candidatus Omnitrophota bacterium
CTTAAACATTATTATGGGCTGAGCTCATCTCTGCCTCAAGATATAGATACTATTGCAAATATCATAAGCGTCCATCGCTCGCGAATATCGCAGCTCCAAAGAGCGGGGAGAGATCGGATTATCTATCATCTATCGGCCATAAAGCAGCTCCTGGGCTCAGATAGCCTGGAGGCGCTTACCGTAGACAGTGGGCTTGCCTTTATGCGGCGGATTGAAAGTTTCCGGGAAGGGTGCATAGCTCATACTACAAAGGAAGATAGGGCTCGGCAGAATGAGGAGAGAAGAGAACTTAAGTGCGTGCTCGATTTTGTATATATGGCGGATACTGAACGTCCGGCATTTTACAACTTCTATGGAATATCATCGTTGCCCCCTAAATCAATAAGGCAAACTGCAGAAAAGCTGGGAGGTAAATTTAACTCTATAGCCCGCTTAATAGCAAACGCAAGACGAAGAGTCAGGATCAATAGCAGAGGTGTCCTGTATAGAGGCATTCCTGCCAGATCTAAGCGATTATCTCAGCAGAGAACAGCATCATCAGATAAAAAACCTTTTCCTTTAACTCCAGGATCGGTTTCCAAGGACGAGGATGCCGGCAAATCCTCAAGCAGCGGTAATTCTGATAGTCACAGGTTCAAGAGAAGAGTACGAAAAAGGGGAGAAAGATATTCATATGATCAACAGCTGGATACTCATCTATATACAGGTAGGGGCACTAATGATGATGGTCAGCCCAATCGGTCTGCGTCCACTATATATGACCACGCTAACACGCTCCTTGGGGAGAATAGACTAAAAGCTGCTGCTGGGCTATTCCTTGCATCTGGTGAAAAATACCTTGGCGCAGGCAAGGCCAAGCTTGCAGTGAGATCTTTTATAGCAAGTTCAAATGCCTACCTTAAAGCAAAAAAATATCACTCTGCTCTAAAGGCGCAGAAGAGGGTTATTGAAAGTGTGCAAAAACTGGACGATTTGGAGAGCCTGATAATTAGTTATATAACGCTTGGCATCATATACTCTAAGATGCAAAGGTATAGTGATGCTGTCAAGGCATTTGAGAAAGCTGTTGACGATGGTAAGACTTGCCCTAGCAAGCGCATCTATGCTTCAGCGCTAGTACACCTTGGTATCACATGCTATTGTATGTCAGATTATGCCAAGGCCAGTTATTACTATGAAAGATCGGCAAGAATCTTCCAGGATGACCTACAAGATCCTACAGAAGCTGCAAGATCCTGGTATAAGTCAGCGCTTAACCGAGGCCTTGTTGAGAATTTTGATGCTTCTGGTGAGCATGCTGAGACTGCAGGCAGCCTAGCCGCAAGCGTGGGCTGTATAGCGCTTGCATATTTGTCATATGCTCTTGCTGGAGAGTCATTTGGTAGTTGCTTGCAGCGGGATAGGTCTGCTACAAACAAGGCATCTGCCCAGAGAATAGTAGATGATCTGGTCGATGCCATAGTAGATCGTACCGCTGGTAAGATTCCCAGTCGTGATATGGTAGATGCGCATATTGAGGAACTATATCCTAAAGCGTATTATAGCTTGTCCAATGAGGAGATCAGTGTCTTTACACAGATTGTCTTTAATACTCTATTTCCTGAATCAGATCCAGGCGCCAACGAAGCTTCTCTTGATGAGAAGGATATGGAATCAAAAGGAGATTCTAAGGCCTCAAGCGCTGGAAAGAGCCGGCACGGGCGCTCTAAAACCGACAGAGTGAGCAGAAATTACGCGAAAAGAAAAGATGATGACCTTTATGAGAACGATGAGGGGTTTAAGGGAAGAAAGAGACGCTCTAAAAGAACTAAAGATGGGCAGGCTCGAAAAGGTGGGTCAAGAACCGTTCAAAAACGTGCTTCTCCAGTTGAGATGATTGAAAAAGGAATAGCGCTGGAGAAAGCAGGAGACACAGCAGCTGCAATTGAGCTGTATCTTAGGGCAGCTGAGGAGAATATTAGGAAGAAAAATTATATAAGCGCGCAAACAGGATTTATACGCGCTGCTAGTGCTCTACGAAAGAGAGGTGATTTAGAGGAGGCTGCCGATGCTCAGACTTCGGATATCGAATGTAAATTAAAAGTAGAAACTGGCGCAGAGGATCTGCATACATCATATCTAACTCTAGGAATTATATACGAAGAAATGAAGGAATTTGAAATGGCGGTAGAGGCCTTTACTATTGCGATGGAGATAGCTCAGGAATACAGACCCTCGCAAGACTATGCAAACGTACTTCTTCATTTAAGCCAATGTTCTGAAAAAGAGCGGGATCATAGGGTAGCTGCTGACTTTGCTAAAAAATCAGGTAGAGAATACTATGTTAATGCTGAGAAGACAGTTGACAAAAAAGAAAGCCAGGAAATTTTTGATAAAGCTGCTTATGCCTGGACAGCCTGCGCGATTAACTTGAGAATCCTGGGTGAATTTGCTGAGTCCGGAGATATTTCGCTTCAAGTAGCTGATGCTAGAGAACAAGCAGGTTACCCTGAGAAGGCATGTTTGCCATACCTGCATGCAGCAGTCTCGTATCACACAAAGGAACTCTGGGACAAAAAAGAAGAAAGTATCGAACAAGCAAGAATATCTTTTAGGCTGATCATTATTAAACAGATTCAAACCCTTGGCTCAGACAGGCCACCAAGGAGCGCATTAGAAGAGTTAATTATTGAAGAATACCCGAGTCTTTTCGAAAAGGGGCTAAAGAGATATGCCTCTGTTCTTCTTGAAGAAGAGCTGGGTCGTATATATGCTGACAGAGAAGCTTTGGAGTGGCAAGCCACAAGAGAAGGAGACGCTAAAGCCTCAAGCGCTGGAAAGCGTCGCAAGGAGAGTAAATACTCAGCTAGTGCGAGAGAAGGAAAGAGAGGCGCAGAAGCGAGGGATAGAAGCCGTGGATTTGAGGGATATGATGACGGTAGATATGATGAAGATGATGAGTACCCCCGATACACTGAAAGTAGAGCTTCTAGAGACCGAAAAGATGCGAGTCGCAAGAATAATAATCGCGCATTCAAACTAGAATCTGAAGCAGGTGAATTAGTAGAAGCAGGCAACAGGGCAGCGGCTGCGTCAAAATATTTAGGTGCTGGGGATGCTTTTCTTGATCATGGTAGTTATACAATAGCTTCCAACTGCTATTTAAGAGCAGCATCTATATTACGATCGATTGATGGTAGATTAGAGGACGCAGCTGAAGCTCAAACCTTGTCTATTGAATGTAAACTCCAGGTGCGGCCGATTCAGGATAAAGAACTGCCCACGCAATGGGTAGAGGGGCTTATTATAGGATATATCGGGCTTGGCCAGATCTACCAGCTGATGGATGAGCATGAAATGGCGGTCGAGGCATTTGAGGAGGCAGCTAGCAAAGCGCAAGAGTACGGGTTTAAGCAAAGGTACGCTAGCGCGCATGTGGCTATAAGTAACACATACTATCAACTTAATGAGATTGAGTCGGCAGCCGGGTCTTCACAGATCGCAGCCAAGGCCTTTTATGAGGCTGCCCAAGAATCATCTGATGATACAAGAGAGAGATATTATGGTGAGGCAGCAAGATCATATTCATCATTAGCGAAATATTTATGGATTTTAGAGAAATTTTCGGAGTCTGCAGATGCATCTTCAATGGCAGCCAATGCCGATGAACAATCAGGCAACCCAGCTGAGGCCTGTGTATCATGTGTATATGCGATTACAGCATATGATCAATCTGAACAAGAAGATAAGAAGGCTGAACATCTCAGAAAGGCAAATAGGCTAATGAGTCTGGCATTGGAAGAGATGGTAGATAAACTAAAGCCGGCAAAACCAGTTCGGGGTGAATTAACCCTGCAGTTTAAGACTGAACACCCAAATATGTTTGATAAAAGACGAAGGAAATATGGGTTACAAATTCTTGAGCAAGAACTCGACAGGTTATTTAGTGGTGAGGGCTCCTCAAGCAATTCTGATCCTGCGTCTGGACTAAAGACCTCGAGCGCAGGCGATAATAGTTGGCAAAACAGGAGAAAGAGACGAAGGGCAAAGACGCGAATACACAATAGGGATCGACACCATCGCAATGATGGGATGGATTCGCCCGGCCTATTGAGAGTACAACCTACACCAAAATACGCCAACATGAACCCTAAACAGCTCTTTGCCCGAGCAAGGATCCTTGTGGAACGCAAGAATGCTAAAGAAGCCATAGAATATTTTTTGGAAGCTGCGTCACTTAATAATAAAGAGCGCGATTTCTATTCTGCGGGAATCTGCTTTTACGAAGCCTTGCAACTTCTAAAATCAGAGTCAGCTAAGGCTGATCATCGCGGAAAAAAGAGAGTGAACAAGGCAATAAACAGGAGGATTTCAGGAGTTAGGCTTCAAGCGCTTGAAGCCTTTGAGGCAGCTGTTGCTAAGCGAATGGGTGAATTTGATAAGGAATACGCTGTTGCTTACAGACGTTTAGGCGAATTGTATGATGAGATAGGCAAGCACGCAGCTGCGGCCAACCGCTTCAGAATATCGGCAACTGTATATCAGAGTTTTGTGAAGGATCCAAGAAAGGCCGCCAGGATGTTAGGCAAGTCAGCGAATAACTATCGGGAAGATGAAAATTATTTTAGGGCTGGAGTTGCCTCATGGAAGGCAGCCAGGCTTAGAGAAAGTTTTGATGACCTTCCAATGGCATTCAAGTCTTACACGCATAGCTTTATGGACTATTCATATATGACAGAGCAGGATATGCGCAAGCGGATGAGATATAGCGAACAAGACGCAAAACGTTTACTATGGAGGTTCGTTCACAATGTTGCATCTAGCACAACTAACAAACCCTCTACTGAAGAGCTCTATAACAGCGTCATCAACAAATACAAAGTAATATTCGAAGGCCGGACAAAAGACCACGCGCTCGGTTTTTTAAGGAAAGTTGCTGCTGATTATCTGAGCGATCCACCAGAAAGTTCAGAAGATAAAGCTAAAGCGTCCTCCGCTGGCAGGAAACCCAAAAAAAATAAGAGAAAAGACAAAAAGAAGGATGAGCAAAAGAAAAAACAGCGTGAGAAAGAACAAAAAGGCAAGGAAAATCAAGCAGGCAGGAAGATATTAGATATCAATGCGAGAATGAAGTCTGGTAATAAGCCTAAGCGAATATATGAAGAATTTCTTGAAGCAATCTCAGATCCAAATTATTGGAGATCTCTTAAGCGCAACAAAGGGCTAAAGGTAGTAAGGGAGCAGGTTAGCTCTTCCTTAGATCTTCTTAAGAGCAGCGATTCAAGTATCGATTCTATGCAAGCGTTCGTGAATGCGCGAAGTGAGATATTAGATAATTCAGACTCTACGCATGTAGGAAGTCTGATAGCCTCATACTATAAAGCTATCAGGTGGTTTAAGGCAGCAAGAGAACATCGTGTTACTCTTAAACATGACGACCAACAGGAGCGCCCAACATTTGTACTATTCTACACAATGTCGTTGAACCTTTTAACTAAACTAGACTTTGTGCCTACCGGCATATCTTATATAGCCTCTGCTTTATATGAGCGTGGTATTAATGTGGAAATCATGCCCCTTCAGATGGGCATGTTTCCCGATCTTTCTGATAAGGAATATGCTCAGGGGTTAAAAAATGGTATAAGGCCGCACTTTGGAGAAGAGATTGTTCTTAAAGGTATATACGAACTGGTCGATTCTGATAATATGAACATTGGTATTAGTGCGGATGAGGTAAACTACAGAAGACACATAAAGACAATTCAGGTAGTAAATAGAATCTCTACAGCTACAAAGATATTTGTAGGCGGACCCAAACCTACTATAGATCTAAAGAATACAGCTCTTGAATTGATGGAGAATATCAGGACCTTAGGAAACTCCTATGGCGACTCTCCCGGAGCTTCGGTTGTGTTTGCCGGTGAAGCTGAGAAAGCTCTACCTGAACTAGTCTGGGATCTCGATGGTATTGATGCGCAGGATACTGTGCCCGATGATTTGCAGGATGCGCTTTCTCGAAAATACGAAGGCACGATCATATCATTGGGTGGTGAGAGAGTAGAGTGTTCTCCAGAGATTGTTAACAGAATACCTCAAGCAGAGCTAGACGATACAGTATCCTTTAACCCACTAATTCAAGAGCGTAAGAAGACAGTTTATTACGCAAGTAAGAGGGGTTGTCCTTGGGCGAGCAATCAAGATCATGCATGTGGTTTTTGTTCTCGCGTAGTTGATGGGCTCAGGGTCCATAGTGCTCGAAAAGTGGCCTCAGATCTGAGTGGAGTTGGAGAACTTATCAATCACAAATCAAGAGAGGCTCAACAAAAATCAGCCCTTAGACCACTTGAACCTATTGAAGGGGTTAGTGATGCAAGCAGGTTAATGGCTGAAGAGATTGCGCCATATTATGCGCTATATCTTGAGGGCATACAGATTCCCGACACGCGTGACTTACCGGAATCTCTGACATTGAGTGCTCGAAACAATATAAACCTATGGAGAGAAGCACAATCGACTGGCGACCCTGAGAGCTACAACATTGCTGGGCCACTTAGAGATGCGTTTGAGTATGCGACTGATGCAAGAATAAAAATAGCTATATGCCAAAGGTTGCTTGAACTCTCAGCAAGAGACCGCAAGGGCTTAGTATTTATAGATGATGACTATATGCCGCACCTGCCTCAATCAGCTGAATTTATGGATGAGTTTATGGGAAACGCCGCTACGTTAAGCAGTGCGCTCGGTTTTACAGTTGCACAGCTGCAAATAGATTCACTTGGTGGGAGATCAGATGAGGTTGATGATGAATTAATGAAGAGGTTTGTGGATGCGGGAGCTAGTATAGAGGTTGGTATTGAGAGTTGTGATGATGAAGAGCTAGGACCTGAGAGATTCAATAAAGGTTTTGACTGGGATCATATTCAAAGTAAGTTACGAATCTTAAATACGTATGGAATACCTATACGGATAAATCTTATATGCTCAAATCAGCACACAACCCCATTCAACCTACTAAATTCACTTACAAGATATGCTAGACTATTAGCTGAACTAGAAAATGTTGTAGTCTTTAATGTTAACGTCTATGTAATACCACTAATTAATACAGCTCTTCGAGAATCCCTAACAGAAGATGATGCGGTCCGCTATTATAATGCAGAAGCAGGTGGCAGGGATTATACCTACAGCATCCTGGAAACACCTCTGTATGAGGCGATATTACCTAGAAACAAGGCTGTAAAGTCTGCACTAGCTAAGCACGAAGACTCATTGATTGGAATATTTGATAAGATTGGCGAGAAGCCTGAAGTGGCATTTAGGCTTCTTTCTACTGCAGTTGATTTAGCAGATGAGGTTCGCCGCAGTAAAACTGAAGCTGATCAAGAGGCATTCAAACTCTGGCAAGAGAGAATTGAGGGATTACTACCAGTTCTCGAAACCAGGGTCGGGGAGGATGAGAGGTGGGGTAAGGTATATCAGCTTTTAAAAGCATCCGCGGATAGAGCTACTACCTCAAAAGCCTCCTCCGCTGGAAGTACCTCTGGCAAATACTCCAGAACGCGTCAGGCTGATTGGGGCGAGGAACCTGACGGTGATAACTATGGTTCTGGCTATCCTGAGGGTACTACACGTAGAGAAAACCAGACTATGTCCAGCGGTAGCATTAAGCGATGGACCGAACTAAAAGCGCGAGTTGAGCAAGAGGAAGAAGATCTCATGAACGTAGAGATAACTATTGATGTAGAGGGTCTCTCTGCTTTGGCAGCACAACTCTTGCGAAGAGGGGAAGAATTTGCTACCTTAGCAAGCCCGTTTCATGCTAAACACTACTTTGTGCAAGCAGCAGAAGTGCTTGCTCGATTAGGCAGAGATCAAGAGGCTGAAAAAGCTCGGTCAAAGGCCCTGAGATGCTCGAAAAGAGACGACAGGCCAGGCATGGGCAAAGTAAAATCCTCCTCTGGCGGCGCTCCTGCTGAAGCGGTACTGGATACAACAGATAGGAGAGAAAAACTAATCGACACGCTCGATAAGATAGATGATTTGCCATTTGGAGTCACAAATCCCAGGTTAGCAGATGATGTATATCGGGCTATAGAAGCAGACATAGATCTGATTTCCATACTCTTAGGACGCGTACTCACTACCGAAGACGGTGATGATAATAAGGGCCTACTTTACTATGCATTTTATGGGACAATGCATCTTAAAGAGATAGTGCTGAGTGACGAAGAGTTTATCCTATTATTGGATAAGCTAGCCGAGGATAGAGATTGTTTCTATAATGAGGTTGAGTTCCTAGCTAAGGCAGTAGGCCTAGCGGTTAAGAATAGGGAAGATCTCTTGCCAGTATTATTTAAAAAATGCGCTACTCTAGAAGACACTGATATAGTAGGCAAACTGACAGTTGCCTTGTCTACAGCGTTAAACTCTTCAAAAACACTTAAGCTCACTCCCGATCAGTTTGTTACGCTCTTGAAGAGGCTCAAGGGTGAAGATGATGAAGATCGTTTATCTGTTATATATGTATCATTAGCAAAAGACCCAACCCTATCAACTCTTCTAATCGAAAATTTAGATATATTCGTTGCAAAAGATGCTTCTCCGTCAGTCGAAATAGAAATAGAGCCAGAACACAAAGATGATCTATCGAATTTAACTGATCTCATAAATAACAGAGAAGAGCTGAAGAAGCTGCTCGCCTTCCTGAGTATCTTA
>JBHPDT010000083.1:0-8658 GCA_042577545.1 Candidatus Omnitrophota bacterium
TTATCATAGGGTTGAAGATGAAGCTATGGACTTGTTGAGAAAAAGAGCACTTATTTTAAGATTGCTCCGGAAGTTAAACTTTTAGATAAAAAACTAAATATCTCAGGATATTATAGAAGAAACTGGGTGGATGAATCAGGCTCAAAAAAAGACTACACTGAAGACTCAGGATCAGTCAGGACCTCTGTCAAATTTGGTTACGATCCATTTAATAAGATAAAGGGCCGTATAGACCTGGGTAGAAATGATACAAGAGGCACTGATGAAGACAGGGAAGATCTTCTGCGATTCACATATCTACTCTGGGATATTTCAACATATCACAGATTCGCTGAAATCTTTGATACCCGGTTTACATACGGTCAAAAAGAGAGAGGCTACTTAACATCCACGAACAGCTACGATAACTGGTTTATTAAGAATAAGTGTGAGATCGAGATTATAAAGAAAAAACCCTTAGCCATCTCACTCCTAGGGTCAGGGGAGCATAAAGAGACAACGTTCTATGAGAATGAAAATCTCAGTTATAAGAAAGATACTCTCTCTGGCGGGTTTAAAATTCTAAAGAAAAAGGATTTCTCTTTTAAATCCCTCTTCTCTTTCACAATCTATGATTACCCTCCCCAATCGACGAGTAACCAGGATGCTTATAAACTGAACTTAAACCTCAAAAAATATATAGTTTCAACTGACAACTCTCTAGAGGCGGGCTATTGGTATAAATGGAAGGATTATAAATTTAAACCCGACACTGAACAATGGTCCCTAAATCTATCCCTGAACATCAAGTTTTAAAAACCCCCATTTTAATTTTCTCGTTTTATAACCCTCTTAAAATTGCAATTCTATCTATTTCTCTCTTATCAGATTTAGCACATTCTCCTTTGTAAAAATGTTCATGTCAGAAGGATTTTCCAAAAAATTTCCAACATCCTTTTTTACTTTCAGCCAATCAGTCTTGTCAACAACCTCATAAACAAAATCTCTCCAGTTATCTAACGAAGGGAATTCTCCTTTCCAGTCAGTTTGGATGAGCGCATTTTTAAGCAACGTGATGTTCGGCGACAAGTCTCTCCATCTTGAAAGATACCAGCCCAGGTCAAAAAAGTCTCTTCCTTTGGTAAATTTTCTGCTCAATAGGGCATGCAGCTTGCCTGCAAAAAGTGATTGAAGGTCATAATATAAGAATGAGACAGGAAAATACTTATTCACGATGTCGGTTTTAAAAACAGCGCCAACCGGTGGATTTGTATCAATTTCAATCTTGATTGAAAACTTCTGATCCTTAATAGGCGTAATTTTGGCTTCATGTAATAACCCAGAAAATTTAATAAAAGCATGCTGAACGGTCTTTTTTTCATTATACGATATATTAATATCATATCCCGCTAATATTAATTCCTTTTTTATCATCTTAATAATATCGATGAATGGCTTAGTCTTACCTGTAGCAGTAGATAGATCTAAGTCCTCCGAAAAACGGGGTAGATTATATAAAAACCTTAACGCGGTCCCGCCCAGGAATGCCGTGGTGCGAAAGACTCCCGCGTCATACATGATCCTTAGTATATAGGCCTGGAGATATTCACGCATAATGTTTAGTTTCGCGTTAAGGCCCACTTGTTTATTAGTAAGTTCGAGAACATAATCCTTCATAAGGTCTTCTCTTGTTTCTGATAAGAATTAATATATTTTCTTATTATCTCAGCAGCCATTAGTATACCTGGTTTCTGAAATCTTTTAGCATAACTTAATAATTTCTGAAGATTTACTCTTTCAACATTTTGAAGTCTTAATTCATTAAGATATGCTGAATCAATCTTCATCCCTTTAAGATAGATGAAATCAAGTAATGCCTTCTCAGGAGAAGCAATAAAAGCTGTCTGCGCATCAACTGTAACCGATTCATATCCCCAAAAAAGAGAACTCTTAATATGTCTGTAATCAAAAACTCCCAGCCGCGAAGAATACTTGGCGGTTCTCTTTGTAGTAACTGATGTGTAAACTGAGACACCCTCAGGTATTAAATTATGAAATTCTAATGCCTTCTCCAAGCTAAGATATGATGGTTTCTTTAGAATCGAAGCGATATACGGGTCATAGATATTAACTTTACGGTAATTTTCAGCTAATATATATATACCTCGTTTTAGCTGGATAACCTTACCCGACCTCTGCCAACGGCAGAGCTGCACCTTAATAGCCTTCGGGTCAGGCATTCCCGATGCTAAAATTTCACTATCAATAACTGGCAAATCCCCTGTTTTTTTAATAAACTCTTCGAATTTCATAGCAATAATTTATCATATTTGATAACATAATGCAACAAAAATATATGAAATTTAGCTGAAAAATCACGGTTTAGAGCTATTTCCAGGAAATCTTAATGAATTCGCTAAATTTCATTTCTTTATATTGATATTCTTATCAATTTAGAGAAACCATACACTATATCGGCAAAGCAGGCATTATAAGACCTCTATTTACCAATCTCTCTTGAATATGGAGTCTCTATGCCGAATCTTTCACTCAGACTATTGATCTCATCTATAATATCTTTATTATCTTTATCATACTCAAGAAGTCCTATAAGATAGTATATTTTATTAAAGGCCCAACCTTTTGCTATGTCTACGCTCCCCTTTGAGGCGTCTTTGAGAGATCCGACCACTATAAATTCGTTCGTCTGCTCATTCAAATCACCCAGAAGCTGCAATGAGAACTCATTTTCATCTTTATACCTGCCAAATAAAGCGAACTCCGCGTTCTTAAAAAAATCCGGCAGAGCCTTCGGTACAATATCCTCAGAATTTATACCACTCGCCCTATACCTTAGATTCAAGAGCAAGGGGTCTTTTATCTTCTCATACATATTCGCGATATGTTTTGCTATCTTATAATTATGATACGCGTATTCTGTCCAACCTCTATTCTTATACGAAATGAAGTCTAAAAAGTATCTGTTGACCCTTGAGCCTCCGCTAAACGCGAAGATAGGTCTTTTGCCGTTATTCAACCTTGATATCTTATTTATAATCTTTCGCGCGCCCGTAATGCCGAAAGTAGGACGCCCGTCGCTTAAAAATATCAGATAAGAGGGTATCGCGGCGTGCTCACTCTTTATGCTCTCGTAAAGGGCATTATACGCGTCTGTACCCTCTCCAGCGGTTAAATCATCGACAAAATCCAGCGCCTCTTCTATATTAGCCTCCTCAGGTTTTTCAGACAGTATTCAATCCCCCTCTTAAATTCCCTGAGCCTCTTCTGCTGTATACTTAAAGAGCAGTCGATTAAAAATACTATCTCCTTAGGCATCCTGGAGAGCTGATCACCATCCTTTCCCGCCCTTATACTAATCTTGAAATACTTCTGCCCATCCTCAGGATCCTCATAAGCAAAGAGTTCGCAGCTAAGATACTCTCTGAGGTCTTGAAAATCCGCCGTTCTTCTTACAGCAGGTGTATAGCTTTTCCCAAAAGTGTAGGCGGCCTTTCGTCTTGTAGAATCTAGGAAACCTCCTATCTTGGCTGGAGTAAATCCGGGCATCTTATTAACAAACTCACTTGGAATATCAGCCGCGGCTAACATCTCCTTTGGCTGGGCAACGCCTTCTTTGCCGGAGAGTCGGGGTATCTCTACAAGCTCCGCTTCTGTCCTGCGGACAGATCCCTCTATGATCGGCTTATAGTCTTTGTCGTTGAGAAGCTCATCAAAGAACTCCTTTGTGATCTTTACTGGTTCTGTTATTGTTTCTTGGCGTAATTCTAAACTAGGATCGGGTTTCTTCTCTTCTCTTTTAAGATCTTTGATCGGGGATAATATGGACTCTGAATAAACAGGGCTTTGAAACCTTAATGGCTTTATATAGACAGTCTCTCTTTTAACCAGGTCTGATTTTTTCAGTCTCTCGTCCTCGATAGTCTTGATATTAAAGAAACGTTTCGTGCGGGTCAGTATAGTATAGGCCCCCGGTATCTTAATATTGACCGCGCAGCTAAAAAATAAGATATGCGCCAAGACAGATATAGTTACAGAATAAATAAGTTTATGTTTAGTCTTCACGTAGGATCTTTATCCTTTTCTTGGTATCTTCGTATAAATGGCTCTTTTTGTAAGAATTTACTATCTCCCCATATGCCTTAAGCGCTTCATCTTTTCTGTTTAATTCCTCAAAAATCCTGCCCGCCCTAAAAAGCGCTTTGGGACAATAATGATCATTGCTGTAGAGTACAGCAACCAGCATATACAGCCTGGCGGCTTCATCAAGATTATTCTTAAGATCTTCGATATTCGCGATCTCAAATCTCGCCTTCATCGTAACTGTATTATTATCAGGCTCCTCCAAAAGCGCTTTATCGAATTCAAGCCTTGCCTTATCAAAATCTTTCATCTCGACCAGGGATAATCCTTTACCTATATGCGAAGGCGCCTTTATGCCGGCGCTATCGCCTTCTTCAGACAATACAATATCATAGTGCCTTATCGCATCCTCGAAATTACTTGTCTCTCTATAGCTTTCGGCCTTAAAATAGGCTATCTCTTTGGATCTCTCCTTAAAACCTTTGTTCGATTCTGACCTTTGTAAAACCTTAAGCGCGTCTTTAAATCTTTTTGTATCTATATAATGTTTCGCGAGCCATATGTATGAATCTATATCAAGGTCATTCTCCTGAAATTCTGTAATAATACGGTCAAGAATTTCCGCGGCCTTTTTGTCATCTTCTTTATCCAGGTATATCAACGCTGTATTCTTTAAGGCAGGGTAATAAAGCTTACCCTGGTTACTCTCAGTTAAGATCTTTGCGTAATATCCCAGCGCCTCGTCTTGCTTGCCCAAAAGCTGCAGATTATACGCCAATAAGAAACGCGCCTCCAAATGTCTTGGGCTGGCATCGTAGTCCTGTATAAACTGTCTGAAGACCCTTGAGGCTTCCTGATAATCTTTTTGCTTTGAATAGAGCGAGCCTAACTGAAAGAGTATATTCTCATTAAGTGGGTTTCCTTTAAATGTAGAGATAAAAGTATTGCTATGCCTGATCGCGTCTTCTAAAAGACCTGATTCTACCTCGATCAGGAGAGCCTTAAAGAGTGACTCTTGCCGCTTCTTGCTGTCTTTACCCTCTTTGAAATATCTAATAAAAAGACTGAGCGCCTCGTTATTCTTATTCAAAGAATATTTGGCATAAGCCATGCTATAGAGCGCTGTATCATAAAGATCGGATTTCAAAAAATCTGTTCTGATCTTCTCGTAAAACATATATGCCTTTTCATAATCCTGCAGGCCATAATAGGCCTCGGCCCTTAAAAATGCTATATAATCTAAATCGTCCTTGGAATCCTTAAATTCATTATCAGCCAGTGCTATCATCTCGCTAAACCGGTTTGATCTCAGCAATACCTTTGTCTTTTTTAAGAGCGCCCGATGTCTGTCCTCATTCTTTAAGCTGGCAAATGTCAAGATCTTATCCAAAGCAGATAAGGCATCTTTATACCTTGAGCGCTCTGAATAAGAAGAGGCGACAATATAATAAGGTTCAAAGAAGAGTCCATTTTCCTCTAATAATTTTTTATTCTTATCAAATACCAAGATCACATCATCATATCTTGACATATTAAAATAGGATAAAAGCAGATTAACAAGCGCGTCTTTGGATAAATTTCTATCAGGATATTCAGCAAGCAGCTGTGTGAAAGTTTTGGCGGAATCTTTGAAATCAGCATCCTTAAACTGCACCTCGCCTTTTTTATAGAGTGAGACATATTTGTGCTCAGCCGAGGCGCCGCTATCCTTGTATGCCCTGGTGTAGTATTCGACAGCCCTTCGATAATCGGATCTTTCAAAATGGATATCTCCAATCTCTATAAACGAATAGACGGTATACTGACCTCCTGGCTTTACTCCTGCCGCTTTTTCGAAAAATACTATAGCTCTATCGTTATCATCCATGGAATTATATGTCTTTGCCTTATAGAAAAAGAGCATCTGTTTATAGTCAGCGTCTAACGTATCTTCTTTTATAGCTTTAAAATGCTCTAGCGCCTTATCAAATTCTTTTTTTTCGGAAAATATCTGAGCAATCCGCAGATTTGACATATTTATATTTTCACCGGATGAGAACTCTTTTATATAATCCTCATATGCCGTTATAGCCTCATCATATTTTTTTAGAAAAAAGAGGCTTTCCGCTATCCCGAAACGCGCTCTATGCAAAGATTCGCTTGCGGCATACAGCTTAATAAAATTCTTGAACTCACTTATAGCCATACCATAAAGCTCTCTTTCAAAAAGTCCGTTCGCGAAATCCAGCTGTTCTATCTCCTTAGTCAGATTCTCCTTAGGCGCTGCTGCTTCTTCTGCCACAGAAAAGAATGAAGGATAAAGGATAAAGGATAAAGCAAGAGCGGTAATAATAAATTTTGGCCTCCTGTTATCGCGAGGAAGCTTAATAGTTCGTCTCTGTTGACAAAGCAATCTCACTTATAACCCCTTCTCCTTTATCGTCGAAAAGGATATATTCCATATATCAGCCGCCGCGCACGCGTCCAGGACATTTACAACAAACTTATGATAGGTCTTCTCATCTGCTCTTATAATAATCGGCTGGTTTGGAAAGAGTGAGGATATCTTCTTTAGCATCTCTTCCAACTCACTATACCCCAAACGCTTCTGATTTACCACTACCTTACCGTCTTTATCAATATTTATAATAACCTCACCAGGGCTTCTTAGGGCCTCCTTCGACTCTTTCGCCTTAGGTACGCTTATGCTCAGCTCTGATTCCAGCTGCGTAAAGATAGATAGTGTCATAAAAAATATCAAAGTCAAAAACACAATATCGATCAAAGGCGCCATCTGGACTATCGGCTTCTGCTTTTCGTATTCACTTATCGCGAATCTTGACATTTTTAACCTCCGTAATTAACAGGTACAGGTATCGCTAGTGTCCAAATCAGCAATCTTGAGTCGACGGAAATGGTATTTTAACATTTGAAACCATGTCATGCCCGCGAAAGCGGGCATCCAAACATCATTTCCTTCTGAATTCTCGTGTTCCCCGTTTTCGCATGTACTGGAACGATAAAAAGCTAATTTGGACAGTAATAACAGGCATAGATTATAAGACCGGTCCGCGCTCACCTCTTCTCCATAATCTGCGTAATGTCCGCCTCATAACTCTCAACCATATTTGCTATGACTCTTATCCTTGACCTGAAATACGCATAAAAAAGCATGGCAGGTATCGCGACTATCAAACCCCCCGCGGTTGTAACCATAGCCTTAGAAACTCCACCCGCAAGCACAATGGGCTTAACCACAGCTGTCTGAAAAGCAATAACATTAAACGCCTGTATCATACCCAAAACCGTACCTAAAAGTCCTATTAAGGGCGCTATAGTCGCTATATCCGACAAATAACTTATAGTCTGCCATAAGTTTCCTATCTCCTGCCTTGCTACATTCTCCATAGCCTCTCTGGCAAAGACAGCTCCTTTATCTCTCTTATCCATCCCTGCCATTACCATTCTGGTTATTATATTCTGCTGGGCATTGCACAAACTTCTTACAGCCTTTTCTTTCTTTTCATCTAATTTTTCTATAAGTTTCTCTGTATAATCTTTAGGCACTAGATTATTAATAGTAAGGGTTATAAAGCTGTATATGGTCACCGCCAGCGCTCCGACAGACATTAGGGCCAGTACCACCATTATAAACCCGCCCGTCCTAACCAACTGCCACAATGTCATTCCCTCCTTCGCCTGTTCAACGGAATCAACATAAGGCTTTAGTCCTGAAGCAGCGTTAAGTATAGACGCGCCCCCAAAGACAATAACAACTATTAATAAAACCGCGAATGCTAATACTTTTATACCTTTCACCTCAAAACTCCTTCCTGCGCTAGGCGCACTATTATACCTGTAAAAAAATCGTGCCTAACACGACTCTTCTTTCTTAAGTATCTTATACTTATGTATATTATATTCCTTATATTGCCTCAGTCAATGATTTTTTAGTAACTACCTCCGGCCCTCCCCCGATGCAAGGCAATGGAGCATAAATTTGTCTTACCTTATTAAATTCTAACTAGTGCCCCCTGAAAAAAGGACACTTGTAGAATTTCTCTTATCGTCAGTTCTTTGACAACCTGACGTTGGCGGTTCGGTGGAATTTTCTAGCACAATCTCGCTGCCTGCCACAGATTATGCGCCAAAATTCCCCAACCAACATGAATATTGGTTCCTCTTGTCCCTCGTAACCGGCTTCGTTTAAGTCCGAACTTGCGTTTGAGCAAGCTGATCTTGGCTTCAGAACCGGCTCTGAATCTTTGCAGCCGTTTGAACCAATATTGCTTTTGATGCTGTTTTCGCTCCTTATTGAGCTTACCTTTCTTTGGCATAGAGACGCGGTTAACACCTGTATTCGTGAGGTACTCTTCATTCTCCTTAGAAGAAAAACCTCTGTCTGTGGCGAGCTCTTTAGGCGATTTATCAAAAAGCCTGATGTGTTTCCCGACCGTTTCTTTGACCAGATCCGAGTCGACGGGATTCCCATCTAAGACCTGATACCCTGTAACTATACCTTGCTCTGTCTCTTGAATATTCACGGTTCTTTCTTAATAAAGGTGAAATCTTCTTGGATTTAGGTAGCCGCAATGTTGA
>JBHPDT010000084.1:0-8592 GCA_042577545.1 Candidatus Omnitrophota bacterium
TCTTTATCAGATGACCAAAGATATGGCGGTTGTGCGCGTTCATATCCTTGATATTGAAAATTCCTCAGATTCCGACAAGGTCGATGTAAGCGGACTGAAGAAGAGCCTGGAAGATGTTTTTGCTAATAGGAAGTCGATTAACTTCGAGGTAGTAGGCAGCAAAAGTGATGCTGATCTTCTCATCAGCTGTGATGTTCAGAAGTTTATCTGGAAAGAAGATGATCCGCTAGATTTTTTAGTTGGAACCGCTTACGATCTGCTTACCAGTGAAAATTACGCTTACCTTGAGGCGCATTTTGATGTATTCAATGCCAAAAAGGGAAGAAGACTCTGGTCCAGGAAGCTTAAGGTTGATTACACAAAGGCAAATATGCCGGTGGATGAGTCAATTCCTTTAATCAATGAAAAGACAGCTAAGATCTTCATGAGAGACTGTTTCAGCAAGGGCAGGTCTAAAAGGTAGTTGAGGGGGTAGGGAGTTTTTTGAGATTGCTGAAAAATTACTATTTTTACGTAGGAGCCCTGCCTGCCGGCAGGCAGGGGCCTCCTGGCCGCGAATAAATGAATACAGTTCGCTCATTACTATATTATGTTTAATTTAATAAAAAAGATATTATTCGTGTTCCTGTGCGCGGCTATTTCTTTATCGTTGGGGGAGATTCAAGCTGCAGAAGAGCCTTCTTCAATAGATGCTGGTGAACTGAATAAGGTTATTCAGGATAATGTAAAGAAAGCTATCGAGGATATTAGCTTAAAAGAGAAGGCTGATAGACGGAAAAAAGAAGAGGAATTAAGATATAAGTTAGAGATAGTTGTTAAAGATTGGATAGATAAAAGGTCCAATCAGCATAAGAGCCAGATAGGCAAAATTATTGAGCAGGAGTGGCAGCATCTTCTTTCAACACCGCCCCAGCATCTCGATTATTATCTAAGGGATTTTTCACTGAGTGTTAAGGCTAAAAATCTCTCAAAGAGTGAATCAGTAACTTATCCATATGAAGCCTATGTTAACATTAGGGAGATCCTGTATGTAGAACAGTCACCTCTGCTTGCTGAACCACGCGTCGATTACCAATTCACAGCAGAGCTTGATAATAGGATGGTGTTAAAGTATAGCGAGATATCAGGATGGCAGATAGGGGATTACGAAAGATTGAGCATAGTTTTTTCAAAAGGGTGGCCCGCGGCAGTCACGAATAAGGTGGGTACATATTTTATAGCTTCAGATTAAAGTTACGTTCATCCATTGTCATTCCCACGAAAGTGGGAATCTAAATAAACAATAAAGTAAAGCGAGTACCGGATTGATGTGGGCCCCCGGGCATGCCCCCGTGGGGCCAAAGCGTTGTTTAGATCCCCGCTTTTGCGGGGATGACAAGATTTGTTAATTACTATTTCCCTGTTTTTTTACTTGTTCGATACACAAACTTAATATATTATAATATATATGAAACATAAGAAACAAAAGGCTGTAGTTATAAAAGATGAGAGGCGCATAGCTCAGCGCATGCCTGTCACCTTTAGGATACACTTTAGAACAACAAGTTCCAAAAAGTGGGAGCGAGCTATCTGTCAGGATATAAGCGGAAGCGGGGTACGCCTTTTAACCGATGACAAGCTTAGACGAAGATCAACAATTGTTTTAAGGATAACTGACCGGCGCTTTAGCGAGATGGCTGTTATTTTGCAATGTAAGGTTGTATGGACAGGAATGACTATTGCTGAAAATTTTGTCTCAGGTCTTAACTTTCACAATATTGACAAGCAGCGAGAGTTTATTTTAGGGATATGCGCACAACTTCTTGAGTCCAGGATAGTTTAGGAAGGGTAACTTATGATAAACAAGATACGGATAGACAAAAACGAAAAGAGAATGTTTCAGCGGATTTTGGTCAAGCTCTTAATCAAATATAAGTGGTTTGCGAAAAAAGGAACTTTTCGCGATACGACTACGCATGATGTAAGCGGCGGCGGCATGAGGCTCCATGTCAGCGAGAAGCTTAACAAAGGTCAGGCGTTAAAGACACTTCTGTATTTTCCAAACAATAAAAAGCCTATTAGAATGAGGAGTCAGGTCACATGGTGCCGAAAGAAGAGGGGCGCAAATTTGTATGATGTGGGGATTAGAAATGTACGAATCGAGAGAGCTGATAAAGAGCGTTTTGTAATGCTATTTTGCAACTTAATGATAGATGTTTTGACTTCTGCTCATTATTCAATAACTATACCTGAGAGATAATTTATTATGAGAGTTTCCAGAGGAGATAAGATAGTTTATAGGGTAGCCCGCTCAAGGAAAGAGCTGGAAGAGGCCTTTTCGCTTGTATACAGAGAATATACCTGCAGAGGATATACGCCGAAGCACTATAAGAGTAAATTACGGCTTTCACTCTACAATGCCCTGCCTGGGACGACCACATTCATTGGACTTATTGGTAAGAGAGTTGTTTCAACAGTGACTCTTGTGCCTGATTCAGAGCTTGGAATTCCCATGGATAAGCTTTACAAGAAAGAGGTAGATAAGATAAGGAAGAAGAAGAGGCGAGTTGCGGAAGTCTCTCAGCTCGCTGTGGATGGCAAGATATTTCCAAAGGGCTGGTTCTCGATGTTTAATTTTTCTAAGCTCATCTTTATATTTAGACTATTCAAGCTTGTACTAGATTATAGCGTGGATGTTCTTAAATTAGATAATCTTTGTATAGCTGTTAATCCAAGGCACCAGTATCTTTATAAGTTCTTGGGATTTATTGAAATTGGAAAATTGAAATATTACGGCACCCTAAATAGAGCTCCAGCCATAGCCAAGACCATTGATCTTAATACAGCTGAGGAGCGATCTAAATCCCGAAGAGGGCTGTATAAGATCTTCTTTTCCAAGAAGACCCCTGCAAGTATGTTTGCAAAGAAGTTTAAGCTAAAGGATCAAGATATCGATTACTTCTTTAGCAAGAAATCTGATATACTAGCTAAGGCATCAAGTTTCCATAGGTCAGTGATTGAAAGTTGTTATCCCGCCTTAAAGAAATCTAAATAATCTTTTTTGCAATCAAATTTATATAATTATTACATTGCCTTATTTTTTGCGTTATATTGCTTTAACTCTTTGACTCTCAGACGGTTGTGTTATAATATTATCAAGGTTTATTATAGCGAGCAATCAGGACTATTCATATGCGAATGCATTTTATTGAAGCTGAGAGAAGTATCGAACAGGAACCTACATCTTTATGGTATGACACCCTGGAAGGGAAGTTCTTTTGCCCATCACTTGCCCTTGCAACACTTGCTTCGCTAACGCCTAGGGATATCGATGTAAAAATCATTGATGAGAAGGTCGAGAAGATTGATTTAAACGATATACCCGATGCTGTTGCGATCTCATTTAAAACTATGTCTTGCAAACGGGCATATGAGCTTGCGGATTTTTATAGAGAGAAAGGTTCGAAGGTAGTTCTTGGAGGTATACACGTATCTCTCCTGCCAGATGAAGCTAAGGCCCATGCTGACTCTATTGTAATTGGTGAGGGTGAAGAAGTATGGCCTCAGCTAGTTGATGACATCCGCAATGATAATCTCAAATCTGAATATAGAGCGAGCGGTTTAACAGATTTGGCTACTCTTAAGGTTCCAAGGTTCGATCTAATTAAGAATAAAAGTTATATATGCCACTCTATTCAGTCTTCAAGAGGCTGCTCACTCGATTGTGATTTTTGCCCAACAAGAGAGATGTTTAAGGGTGTTTTTCGTACTAAACCTATCGAGCAAGTGGTTGAGGAGATACGCGTTGCCCTGGCAATTGATAAAAAGTACATCTTCTTTACAGATGATATATTTGGAGCAGGCGATAAGGATTTTATTGTGAACCTTCTTGCTGAGATCAGGAAGTTGAAAATTGAGTTTTTCGCAGTCTCGGACTTTCTCATGCTTAATAAGAAGATAGTAATAGAGCTCGCGCTTAGTGGCTGCAGGTATCTTGGTTTAAATCTGCCAGGTACATGCTCAAAGGAAGAAGAGAAGGCTATAAAGATGATCCAGGCCCTAGGAATTGATGTCTGGGGATATTTTATGTTCGGGTTTAAAATTCACGAAAAAAATGTATTCCAAAAGGCGTATGAGTTTACAAAAAGAACCAATATGAGGCATGCTTCATTTACAGTAATGGCGCCGTATCCTAGTACAAAGGCGTTTAGTATGTTGAGCGAGCAGAGAAGAATATTGACTCGAGATTGGAGCTTATACGACCAGGCTCATGTTGTATGCAAGCCGCAGAACTTTAGTGCTGATGAGCTAGATAGCGGCTTTAAATGGATTAAGGCTGAGCTAGGTCATCTTTCACGTTTTCGATCTGATGAGAACAGATCATTATTGAAAGTATTGACTGGAAAAACGTTATCAAATGTATTAGCTGTGGTATCAAAAGCGCGAAACAGAAATTAAACAATATGGCAGAATGTACTATATGTAATATATGTGCACACGGATCTGATATTGCTGAAAGTAAAGAAGTGGTTAAAGTCAGATCTAATGTACGTGCGCATGCTGATCAATCTTTTACTGTGTGGAGGTGCCCTAATTGTAGCTCTCTGCATAGGAAGGAGGATGTGCAGCTAGCAGAGTATTATAAGGGCTATCCATATGATAAGCAGTCACAAGATTTTTTTACCAGAATATTATTTAGTAGACACTTAAGTTTTTTAATCAGGTCTGGGCTTAAAAAAAGGGATTCCATTTTGGATTTTGGGTGCAGTCAGGGGCTGTTTGTTTCTTATCTGCAAGACCACGGATACCCAAATGTGTGTGGTTATGATAGTTATGTACAGAGGTCTTCAGACAAGAAGATTCTATCGCGTTCATATGATTTTATCTTTCTTCAGGACGTGATAGAGCATTTAGATAATCCGATTCAGCTGATGCGCTCCCTAATAGATTCTCTTAATCCTGATGGGTCTCTTTTTATAGGGACACCAAATGCTGAATATATCGATCTCTCAAAACACGAAGAATATATTCATGCCTTGCATCAGCCCTATCATATGCATATATTATCTGAGAGAGCGTTAGTTGATTTTGCAAAAAATGAGAGTTTGAGTATTTCGAAAGTGAGTAAATGGAACTATTTAGATACACCTATCCCATTAATAAATACACGATTTATGCTCGCCAATATGAAATATAGTGACAATACGCTGGACGCTGGGTTTGAACCACTTAGACTAGGTCAAATTTTGCGTACACCCCTGCTTATTTTTCATGGTATTATAGGAGCAGTTTTCCCATATCCTGTTGGATTAGCTGTTATTTTTAAGAAAGGAAAGCACATCGCATGCCCACAAAAAGCCTATTAATAAATTTTAATGATTGCCCGGCAAGTATAGATTCTCTTTTGCCGGATAATGGTCTTGCTAATCTTGCCGGCAGCCTGATGAGGGCAGGCCATAAAACCCTAATTTTAGATTATTCCACAATTGAAGCTCTTAGGGATTATCGCACGAAAGAAATCCAGAGGAAGTTAAAGTACGCGTTTATTCGATATAAGATCGAAACCGCTATTATGAAGAAGATGAGCAAGGCTACACATAAGGCTTTTGGCGATGCTGAAGTTCTGATACAGAGATGCCGGGAAAAGAAGATTTTATTAATTATTAGCGAGGTTAGGAGCAAGATTGCTGACGGCCTAGATTTCATAGGATTTAAATTATGGAGCGGAGAGGGATTTATAGGATCTATTAAGATTGCTGAGGCTATAAAGAAAGAGTTTCCATCCATTAAAATCTTTGCGGGTGGACCACAGGTTGATGTTTTTGGTGAGCATATACTAAATTATACGGATGTATTTGAAGCTCTGTGCGTAGGCGAGGGAGAGGAAGTGATTGTTCAGCTTGCTGAATATGCCCAAAATAAACGGGCTATTGAGGAAGTAGACAGTCTCCTATATAAAAGAGATGGAAGAACTTGCTCTACTGAAATTCGACCTATTAAGGATATGGATTCTATCGCAGAGCCGAGTTACGATACGAATATATATCCAGCTATGGAGGGAGACCAGAAGGTTAAGCTAGTTATGCTTGAAGAGAGCAGGGGCTGTCCATACAAGTGCAATTTCTGTATACATAAGGTTAAGAGTGGTAATAAATGGCGAATACGTAAGCTTGAGAATGTGTTGGCATCAATAAAAAGGCTTACAGAGAGTATCCCAACGATTGCGTTAAGGTTTTCTGGTTCAAATACTCCGTATTTTTTCAGAAAGGAGCTCGCTCAGGCTTTTATTGATCGCAATATTAAGATAAAATATGTAGGTTTTGCTGATACAAGACAACCTGAAAAGGAAGATTACAAACTTCTTAAAAAATCGGGCTGCATTTCATTATTTTTTGGAGTAGAGTCAGCAGATGATTATTTGTTAAAAGAGATCATAGATAAAAATTCTGACGCTGCTTGGGTGCGGGAAAGTTTAACTAAGGCAAAAGAAGCAGGCATATTAGTTGCAGCGAGTATAATTATACCGTGTCCTGGACAGACAGAGGAATCTGTTAAGAAGACTATAGATATAATGATTGAAACTAAACCAGATGGAGTAAGTGTTTGCCCTGGTATACCATATCCAAAGACCAGATGGTTCCAGGAGTACGAGAAGTTCGGCTATGAGTTTCCTGAAAACGTGGAAGAAAAGATGATGACCTATTCTATTAAATATACAGCTCCACCACCGCTGTTAGCCCCATTCCCCTTTAAGATGGATGGTAAAGATTTCTATGCTATCATAGATGAGATGCTGAGTGCTTCAAGCAAGCTTGAAAGGCATGGTATTACTACTTCACTGAATGATTCGCAATTAATGCTTGCTCATGTTTTAGGCATGAGCCCTAAACAGATTAAGGATTTAAATCAGAAGGGTATGACCCTTGGGCAGTACGAGAGAATTAAAAAAGCTATAAGACGATTTAATGATCTTGTAAGGGCATAAAACAGAGATAGATACATTTTTCTGGAGAGATAAAGATGAAACCAAAGATCCTATTTATTCAACCTGATTACAACAGATTTTTTATTCCTTATATGACCGATTTTGAACCGCTCTGCTTTGAGATATTAGCAAGTTGCATAAACGATATAGCAGAGGTTGAGATTATGGACAGGAGGATCGAGTCCGAGGAGATTATGAGGAATAAGATAAGATCGTTTAAGCCTGATATTGTTGGATCGAGGACTCACAGCTCTGCGGAGATTATAACCGCGAAAAAAATTCTTGAGATTGCCAAAGAGATAGATCCAAGCATTACGACGATAATTGGCGGTCAGCACCCTACATTAATGCCCCATGACTTTTATGAGGATTTTATAGATCTAATTTGTGTTGGCCCTGGAGAGGACCTTATTAGAGAAGTTGTTCTTGAGTACAGTTCTGGGAAAGAATATGAAAAGATAAAAGGTCTTGGCATTAACAACGAAGGTGAAATTTTTCTTACACCCAACAGACACATAGAGTCCGGAGTTTTAAAGTGGCCTAAAATTGACAGGAGCTACTCGAACAAGTATAGGAGGCGATTCCCCCTAGGCTTTATACTAACAAGTATAGGTTGCCCTTATCGCTGCAAATTTTGTGCGCTTTGGGTTTCCGCACGAGGAACATACAGGATCAGGCCAGCTGAAGATATTGTTAACGAGCTTGCTGAGATAAATCAATCTCATATCTATATTGGTGATGATAATACTTTTCATAATGTAAAGCATGCTTTTGAGGTAGCAAAAATGATCCAGAAGAGGGGAATAAAAAAGAACTTCTTAGGATATGCGCGTACAGACACTATTGTAGAGAATCCTGAACTTTTCGCGGAATGGTCGAAGGCAGGCCTTTTTGCTCTTATTGTGGGGTTTGAATCGATTCGTGAGGATAGGATGGGTGATATCAATAAGAGCAATAGCGTTAAGATCAATTTAGAGGCAAAGAAGATACTAAATAAGAGTAGAATCTTGCCGCTAGCCCATTTTATTATATTTCCTGATTTTGAAAAAAGGGATTTTGAAGAACTCTGGAATTTTATTAGAACTAATGATATAACCGCCCCTGTATTTGTGCCTCTAACACCGCTACCAGGTACAGAGCTCTTTGAGAAAGCAAAAGCGGAAGACTCTCTTTCGGTCTTTGATATTTCGTTTTACAATCTTGAATATATGGTCTATAAGACAAAGATGCCGAAAAAAGAGTTCTATGAGGAGTATATGAAGTTATGGAGAAAGCAGACTACCATATCTCATCTTATTAGGCGGTTTCGTATTGAAAGATCACCTCTACTGATTTCCTTGGCTTTGCATTTTAGTGTCTTAAAGGCAGATCCTATTTTTCAACGAAATATCAAGATCCAGCTTGAGCTGGAGAAACATTCGGATTATGCGAAATTAGAACCAACTCTACTTCCATCGTTCAGGAGATCATATCGTGTTAAAAGAGATGATATTTAATAGTAACTGCTATGGGCTATCTCATGAGTTTTTTTAAGAATCTTGATGACATGGTGCGTATTCAGCGCGCAAGCATAGTTGCTAAGCAATTGGTTGGGAATGTTTCCTGCTTGCGGGAAAGTAAGGATTCAC
>JBHPDT010000085.1:0-8449 GCA_042577545.1 Candidatus Omnitrophota bacterium
CCCAGAAACCGTTGATCTTATAAAGAACGGCGTCAATGATAAGCGAAAGAGCGTAAGTCGCGCTTGCACCCTGGTCATGAATCTTGGTCAAAGCAAAGAAGAAAATGCCAAAAAGGACGAATAACCGATGTCATCTCAAGAGATGAGAGATATGGTAGCTGATCTAATAAAGGCGTTAGTAAACGCTAAGACGCTTTATGGCCTATATTCAAATAAGCATAAACTGACAAAAGAGGGCATAGATAGCGCTTACATCATGCTTAAGAAAGCGTTATCTGAAATTAGTGAGATAACAATAGGTGTTATAGGCAATGAGATAGCTTTTGATGAAGAGCCTTATTACGATATGAGTAAAGAGATACATGGTTTTATCGAATCTTTGAATGAGATTGGTGTGGAGAAGTTTAGCTTCCTAAAAGGTGTGCATAAGGGTGAATTTGAAAAATTTATCACTCTTTTAAATATTAGGTCGAAAGATCTCCAAGAGGGCAATAATTTTAATACCCTCCTTAAGGCTGAAAACCTAAAGCATATCATATCAGGGAAGATCGGAGTAGCTGAGGATAGCGAAGGTGAAATGACTGATGAGGAGCTTAAGGCACAAGCTGGAGAGAGTTATTCTAGCGGTATAGATTTTCTAACAAAGACCCTGGAAGACATTGGAAAAAATAAACCGATCAATACTGATACTGCTCGCCAACTTGTTTCTGGCATGATAAGCAATATGTTGAAAAATAAGAACCTCTTACTTATGCTCACCTCAACTAAGAGCCATGATGAGAGCACCTTTGTCCATGACATGAATGTATCGGTATTTACTCTTCTTCAAGCAGAAGCTCTTGGTCTTGATGAAAATTACTTAAGCGATATAGGGATCGCGGGTCTTTTGCATGATGTTGGAAAGGTTGCTGTCTCAGGAGATATCATTAGAAAGAAGGGCGCTCTCGATAATAGAGAGCTGCAGGAGATATCCCGCCATCCGGCAAATGGGGCTAAGGCGCTGCTTGATACAGAAGGCATAAGCGTATTAGCCGCTATCGGCGCCTTTGAACACCACATGCTATATGATTTGACCGGGTATCCTCAAAAATGTTTTGGTAAGCTCAATCTTGTTAGCATGATGATCGGGATCGCAGATTACTATGATGCCTTGCGCAGCAATAGGTCGTATCGTGATGATGTTGCGCCAGAGGAGGTTTATGAAGGCATGATGAAGCTTTCTGGAGAGCATTTCCAGCCCGATCTTTTAAATAATTTTTTTAGCATAATCGGAGTTTATCCTCCAGGTACATTGGTCGAGCTCGATACTAAGGCGGTAGGCCTTGTTCTTAAGCAGAGCGCTCTTGACAGCAAGAGACCCCAGGTTCAGCTAATATATAATAGCAAGGGTGAGAAGGATCCGAAGCCTCAGGTAGTCAATTTGTTAGAGAAAGATAAGAATGGTAATTTTAAGCGAAGCATAGTCAAGTCGCTCTCTTCTCATGACAAACCAAAAATGAAGTAGGAGCAATATGAGTATTTCAAAATATGGTTCTATTTTTTTTGTCATTTTTTCATTGTTGATCTGTGGACCTTTAATATTTGCCGCAGATTCAGATCCTTTACCTATTAAGAAGTCAATTCAAACGGAGGCTGATAAGATGATTAAGGTTGAGAATATGGTTCTGGATCCGGTGCTGCCAGTAGCTCTTATTGGAAGCAAGATGGATGGACAGGTAAATTTTATGACAGCCGCTTGGTTTACTCGGCTAGAAGTTGATCCATATCTTTTTGGGGTCTCTATTCAGAAACAGCACTTTACTCATGCTGCGATAATGAAGAACAAGGCCTTCAGTATAAATATTCCAACAACAGAGATGATACCTAAGGTTGATGCTGTTGGTATGCTATCTGGTAGGGAATATGATAAGAGTGAAGTCTTCGATATTTTTTATGGAGATAATGAGAATGTACCGATGGTAGATGGGAGTATCATTTCGATTGAATGCAAACTTGTTAATACTGTTAGCTTGGTTGAGAGGGATGAAAAACATCCCCGCGCCCATTCCCTGATAATCGGAGAGGTTGTAAATGTGTGGGCTAGTAAAGCCACGCTAGATGATAAAGGACTTAATTTTAAAGATTATGGCCCTGTCTATTGGAGTTGGTCTCCCATGAGCTATTGGTCTATCGGTGATAAGGTTGCACAGGCCTGGAATGGCGAAAACAGGAAACTTGTGCCAAAAAAAGAGTCCTCGTCTCAGGCTGAATAGGTTTGCAGAAAGTCAAAACTAAAATTCACTTCTTATCATCTCGATTCCTACCTTTGGTTATACTTTCCCGTTAGTAGTAATTCTTCAAATATGCTATAATATATTAGAAAAAATAGTAAGGAAGATCATGAAATATAAGAGACCGGAGCTTATAGCGCCTGCTGGTAACTGGTGCGCGTTAAATACAGCAGTTGAAGCTGGAGCTGATGCTGTCTATTTTGGCATAAAAAACCTGAATATGCGCCATCTGGCTGATAATTTTGATCTATTGGAACTGAAGAAGGTCATGTCAACTCTGCATGATAGTGGTAAGAGAGGGTATCTTACCTTAAATACCGTAATGTATAATGGCGATATGCGCAAGATCAGATCTATCTTAGAGAAGGCTAAAAAAACAAGCGTTGATGCTATTATACTCTGGGATATGGCTGTGTTGAAACTTGCCAAGGAGATGGGCTTAAGGATGCATCTATCAACGCAGGCGAGTGTAGCTAACTTTGAGGCCCTAAAGTTCTACAATGCGTTGGGGGTTAAAAGGATTGTTCTTGCCAGAGAATGCGCGCTTTCTGATGTAGCCGAAATAGTTAAAAATATTAAGAAGGAGAAGCTCGATTGTGAAGTTGAGGTCTTTGTCCACGGCGCCGTATGTGTTAGTGTCTCTGGCAGGTGCCTTCTTTCACACCACTCATTTGTAAAATCTGCCAATAGGGGTCAATGTCTTCAGCCTTGCAGGCGTGAGTATCAGATCAAAGATACGGATGAAGAAGGGCATGAATATATACTTGGCGCTGACTATGTTTTGAGCCCGCAAGATCTATGCGCTATAGAATTTATAGATAAACTTATAGAATCAGGTATTGGCGCTTTTAAGATCGAAGGTCGTATGCGCTCACCAGAGTATGTCAGGGATGTGACCTCTACATATAAAGATGCGATAGATTCCTTCTTTGATGGTAATCTGGATTCAAAGAAGAAGAAGGCCTTTAAGAAGAAACTCTCACTCACTTACAATAGGGGGCTTGGGGATGGATTCTTCTTTTCAAAACCTAATGACACAGGCAGTAAAAGAGGCACCAGCGCGTTTAATAAGTCATATGTGGGTAAGGTGGTAAATTTTTATAGTAAGATCAATGTCGCAGGCGTGCAGGTCACAAATGAGGGCATTAAGAAAGGACAGACTATCCTGGTATATGGAAAGTCTACTCCTGCCAGAGTTGTAAAGGTCCAGGAGATGCGCAAGAAGAAGGAAGTGATAGAATTCGCGAAAAGAGGGGAGCTCGTTGGCATAAAACTCCCATTTAAGGTAAAACGCAATGACAGAGTCTTCCTCTATGAACCCAAGTAAAGCATGAAAATCCACGATATTATTATAGTCGGCGCAGGCCCTGCGGGCATCATGGCTGCTTTATCAGCTAGTGAGTCAAAAAAAGATATCTTGCTGCTCGAGAAAAATGATCAGATTGGCAAGAAGATACTGATCACCGGTAAAGGAAGATGTAATCTCACCAGTACAGCATCCCTGGATATCTTTATTGAGAAGTTTGGTAAGCAGGGGCTCTTTCTGCGCTCGGCATTTTCATTATTTTTTAACGAAGACCTTATGAGTTTTTTTCAAGAGAGAGGTCTTGGTCTAAAGGTCGAAAGACAGGGCAGGGTCTTTCCAAAGACAGATAGGGCAGATTCTATAGTGAGAGTTCTCTCTGATTCCCTTAAAAAAAATGGGGTCAAGATATTATATAATTCGACTCTAGATCAGATAATCAAAAAAGAAGACCATTTGCAATTAGATATTACGGGCGGTGATAGCCTTTTTGCTAAAAAAGTCATATTAGCTTTAGGCGGTTCGTCATTTAAGGCAACTGGTTCTGCGGGTGATGGCTTTCGCATTGTCAAAAAACTTGGCCATTCTGTCACACCCTTGCTGCCAGGGCTTGTGCCATTGCGAACAAAAGAGCGATGGGTAGGTGAGCTGCAGGGTCTGTCGTTAAAGAATATTAGGATCGTATTCAAATATGGCAAAAAGAAGATTACCTCAGAGGTCGGCGAGTTGATATTTACGCACTTTGGTGTCTCCGGCCCATTAGTTCTGGATCTAAGCAATAAAGTAATGCGCATACTAAAGGAGGATAAGAAGAAGATAGATCTTCTTATTGACCTGAAGCCAGGTTTAAGCGATGAACAGCTAAGTAATAAGATGTTGAGTGTCTTTAAAGAAAAAAGTGGCAGCCAGATAAAAAATATACTAAAAGATATGCTGCCGCAACGCCTTATTCCTACATTTATCTGTTTGACAGGCATAGACCCTGCAAAGAAGGCAAACCAGATATCTAAGAGCGAAAGATCAAAATTAGCAGCATTGTTGAAAAACTTGCCTCTTACAATTGTAGGCTCTCTTGGCCTAGAGAGGGCTATGGTGACAAGCGGTGGTATAAACACAAAGGAGATCGATCCCAGAGCTATGGAATCCAGGCTTGTTTCCGGACTCTATTTTGCTGGTGAGATAATCGATGGCGCTGCCTCAAGCGGCGGCTACAACCTCCAACAGGCCTTTTCCACAGGCTACCTAGCTGGCATAAGCGCCACAAAGTAAAAAAGCCCTCCAGGGACGTTGCTTGAGCCCGCCTGCGGCGAGGCAGGCACGGGTACCCCCGATTGAACAACGTCCCTGAGAGGTTTTTTATTGACATTGGGGTGCATTTTTGATATAATTACCTAACAATAAACAAGATATATTAAATCCCTGGCGTTCTGCTTCGCTGTGCAACTTTCGTTCTACTATGCTAAAGCTTCGTAGAAACTTGTGCACAGCTTCGCAGGAATTTTCATTGCCAGGGATTTGTCTATCTATTCAGGGGCGGAAGATCTAAATGTATAAAAAAATCATATCAACATTAATAATTCTTAGCCATATATCAGGGCAGGCCTATGCCTTAAGGCCTATCTCTACGGAACTGCTCACGAGAAAGACTGTTAAAACTTTTGACACATTAACTTATCATTTAACCGTTGGTTTAGGAGACAGAAAGACTATAGTTCGTCTTTATGCCCCGTGGTACTGCAGGGATAAACTCGTTGTCAGGTCAGATATACCTAGTGGCAAATCCAGGCTATACGCAAATTTAGATTCAGAGCCACGACAGTATCTTGAGCTTTCAATAATTGACGATCAGATCGCTATGGCTTTTTTTGACCGTGATTCGAATGGTTCTCCAACTTGTGATGTCGAGTGGGTGCCGCTGAATACAAAAAAAACAGGGGGTCGGCTTGATCAGGGGTTGGGTTCCCTTGAAAGGTACGCTTGTGGTCGAAGATTGATCGATGCCGCTATGGGCATAGCAGAATCCGGCATGCAAAGACGCGAGAATGTTTTTTCCATGTTGAGTAAATTTGATGATGACCAACAGAAATCACGCCTTAGGATAAATGACCGACAGAAATTACGCCGCAGGATAAATGACATGGCCATAAAACTTGGTCGAATCAAGCTTCAATTAGGCTATCAGGTCGCCGATGGAATTACTCCATTGAGTGTGCTTGGCGATAGGCCCAGAAATACCAGATTTTTTGCTATTATAGATGAGCATGACCCTGAAAATTATATGGTTTTTGAAATTACCGAAAACGGTGTTAAAGTTTTTGGTGAGAATGATCAGCAATTTTTTTGCATGCCTGATAAAAGAAGATCAATATCCCTGTCAGCTTTAATTGATGGGGCTGGCTTTATGCAAAAGGTCTCCAGCAGGCGTGTACTGTATGCGCTCGAAGTGGATCAAATCACAAAAGAAGGCACAATAATAGCGCATAAGAGCCTTACCAGGGGCTTAGCTGTAAATCTTACACCTTCTCAGGTAGGTGATGGGAGTCGCTTTTGGATTCAGGCTGATGGGGATATCCCAGACGAAAATGGTGAGAATGTATTTGTCTCGTATCTGGTTGACATGGATATAATACATCAAGTTAAGCTGGAGAGGCTTCCATCGCTTGAAGATATAGATGGATCTTCCGGCAGGTTTGTAGCTTTTGAGTATGAGAAGTACACCCATCCAGAATGGTTATATTTTCGGCAAAATGGGAGCATAGAATTTTTTCACAGGATTACCGGAGGTGACGGCTCAATGGATGATGGTTCTCAACTGGAGGAAGATGGCAGGCGCTACGCTGTTTATAGAAGAATAGATTCCGATGATAGGATTACATCTATTCGCATATCAGAGGATAGAAAAGAATTTACTATAGAGGGTCTTAAAATCAATGATGAACCAGTTGTGCTTCAAGCAAATCATATTCATCTAAGCGCGTTCCTGTATGTTATCGATAGCATTCTCAAGGATGATAATCCAGCGCGAGTTCCCACCAAAATTAAAGATGCGATACACATCTCACCTAATCTTCGAGCCTTAATTCCAGATGAGGATGATATTATACGACAGGGAAAAGGGAAACTTGCCACGTCTTTTTCATATCAAAGAGGCAGTGGTTGGATTGCGTCTTCTGCTAGAACAGCGCGCTGGGTCACACGCTCTCAGAAACATGATGTTCGTCGGGCTTTAGCCATGAGAAATATTAATGAGGTTAAGGAAAGCCTGCTCGTTGGTCTTAAGAGAGAGATAATGCCTGAATTAGCTCAGCCAGAGGACGGGGAGAAGGCGAGCAGCAGCGGTGAGTCAATATTATCGCCTATTACTGAGCTTAAGAGTGTAATGGAAGAACTCCTTAAGATTTATTCCAATGTACATCGAGGTAATGGAATTCGCTCCTCATTAACTAGCAGACTCTTTGATATGGCGCGCGTTATTATTATGGAATATGCGGGCCTATCAAAAGACGAAATTCGAAATTATGTTCTAGTATTTGGCGATAAAGATGGTTTTCAGAAGATGGGACTCACTTATCAAAAAGAGATGGCTGATGAGGATGTAAAATATTTTGTTATATCTAGCAATGAGTTGGGCTTACCTATTGGGATTGATGCTGTTGTTATGCATAGAAATTTTATACCTGATGTGCCAGTAATATCAGGTGGTGGAACTGTAATGTCTGTAAGAGAAGATGATATAGCCTGGGAGAATGCACCTGCAAGGTTTGAGGCTGGCACACCGCATATTGTTGGGGCAATAACATTGGCAAAGGCGTTGCTAATGATAAAAGAAGCCAACGACCCTGGTCTATTTAGGCGGTTTGCGAGAGTGGCGCAAGAAGGAGATATATTCGCGGATGATTTAGACAGACTTAATGGACAGCAACTGCTTGATGCCTTAATACCGCTCTTACTGCGTCATGATAATGGTGAATTTATAAACCTTGATAATGCAGCGTCAACGCCAACATTTGAGCCGATATGGGATGTTGCAAAACGAGCGCTGCGCCTGCCAGTACAGCAATGGCCGGACCTGATTAAGAGAGTAAGATCTATGGCATGTGATTTCTTCAAAGCCCCAGAAGAAGATTTTGATCTAATATTTGCGAATAATACCACCCGCGCGATAAATATGGTTTCAATGAATTTAGCTAGTATGACAGGTTCACAAGATATTGAGCCGGTTATTGTAAATAGTATTCTGGAGCATAACTCCAATGAGCTTCCATGGCGAAACATAGATGGGGTCTCGCAGATCAGACTTGGTGTAGATAAGCGCGGATTTTATGATATGGATGAACTTGAGCGACTCTTACGTGAATATAATCTCGAAAATAAGCATGGTAAGAAGAGAATAGTGCTCTTAGCCTTAAATGGCGCATCAAATATATTGGGGACGATCAATGATGTAACCGCAGCAGCAGCCTTAGCTCATCAGTACGGAGCTGAAATCCTTATCGATGCCGCACAACTAGCTCCTCATAGACAGATTAAGATGCAAGAGTGGGATATAGATTACCTTGCCTTCTCAGCTCATAAGATGTACGCGCCTTTTGGCAGCGGCGGATTGATGGTGCGAAGGAAGGCAACACAGTATAAGATGCTAAGAGCTGCTGCGCTCAAGACCAAGGATATGAATATAGTTGGAATAGCTGCTATGGGTAAGGCTCTTGATTTATTAGGGCGAATAGGTATGGAACTTTTACAAGCTCATGAGATGGAATTGACAGCATATGCGATAGAGCAACTGAGTCAGATCGAGGGCGTTAAACTATATGGGATTACTGACCCTAAAGAGGTGAAAGATAAGACCGGTGTTGTAATGATGAACTTTGCTCAA
>JBHPDT010000086.1:0-8392 GCA_042577545.1 Candidatus Omnitrophota bacterium
TTCAATCTATCAAGAACAAAATATTATCGCTCTCAAGCAAACCACGCCCTTTCGGGTCACTTAAGCTCACAAATGAAAATGGATATCGGATCAGAGTAGGAACTTTTCGCATTTTATACAGAGTTGATGACTCCAGTAAAGAAGTTATAATATATAGAATTAAGCACAGAAAAGATGTTTATAGGTAAGAGGGCGGAATAGGGCGTTCTTTTTCTTCAGACAAACGTAATATTTAACACGTCTTACTTGACAAAGTATATAATTTGATGTATACTTATAGTGGATACTAAGGAGGTTATTATGAATGTAGAGCACATCAATATTACTATTCCTGCAACACTAAAAAATCAGCTTGATTCTTATCTTAATAAGATTAAGATGAAGCGCAGTACTTTTATTCAGCATGCAATTATGCGCTATATTAAGGAGAGAAAGAGTCGGCAATTGGCTCAAGATCTCCAGCAGGGCTACAAGCTTATGTCAACAGAAAATATAGAGAGCAGCGATGAATGGTTTGCGCTAGAAGATGAGATAGATAAGAATGAGTAAAGAGTTTTATCCAAAAAGAGGCGATATCTACTTAGTTAATTTTTCAAAAAATGCAGTAGGATCAGAACAAAAAGGATATAGACCCGCATTAATCATACAGAACAATATCGGCAATAAACACAGCCCTACAGTAATAATTGCCGCGTTCACAACTCAGTTCTTGCATACGCATATCCCAACTAATGTAGTATGCAGAAAATCAGAGACTGGCCTAGACAGAGATAGCGCAATAAATCTTTCCCAATTACGCACCATCTCAAAAGAAAGGCTCAAGAAAAAAGTAGGGAGCCTTAATGAGAAATTGATAAAAAAAGTAAATATCGCGCTCGTGGTATCCTTGGGTCTGATCCATTTACCAGCAGCCGATCAATAGGTTGGGATTAAATTTACCTTTCAACGCCGGCCATGACGATTCCTTATGGCCGGTTTTTTTATTAATGAAAGATGTGCATATGATGCCCTTGATCTCAGGGCCATTGTATCTATGGGCATTCGTACTGGCGCAATATAGATACCTGCAGAGGGAGGAAAGATATCTGAAAGATTCCGAAGATAATGGCGCGGTCCTTCTAATGCAGCCTTAATCCAATCAGCTGTGAGCTTTTCTTCATCTGATTCAGTAGCCTGTTCTTGAGGATAGGCAGAATAGTTATCTATATCATTAATAATTACTGCACCCATCTTAGTAACTTTTGTAATCTGATCAAACTCCTTGAATTCGTTCTCCACGCCCCAATCCGAGGCTGTGGATTGGGCTGACTGAATGCCAAGTTTGTGTAGTATATTCAAAATAAGGGCAACTGAATATACTTTCATTTTATCGCCTTGAAATTTGAGAGATCCGGCAGCTTCTGTAGTGCGTTTACGCTGTAAAAACCTCCCCGCGCTCATATGCATACCAGAATCTTCTTTAATGCCTAATATATTAGCCAACCCATGCACTAATAATCGCTTGTGCGCCCTTAAGCCATGTTTCCTCAAAACAGCCCTTAATTCACCTTGAATTTTTGGGTGATCATCAAGGACCTTATCAAAATTGACACAGCTCTTATGTGATGGGAGCTCAGCTGTCTCTTCATCCGTCCTATGCTGAATATTAGTTGAGACCCACCCTACAAGATCATATACCCCGTATTTGTGAAATATCCTAGAAAAATCTAGATCTAGCAGAGGCTCTATCGCATACCCAGAAGACAATAAGAGTGTAAGCAGCCATACGTCATTTTCAAATTCCTCGTTAATGCGCAAGCATCTGATCTCCCATCGATAGCGGTCCCATATATCTTCATTATTTAAGGGTACAAAATAGATATGACTTTTAAATATAAGCCCTTTATGATATAGCGAGTTATTTGGAGCAGGCCACGTTCTCTGTCCAATGGCCGATAGTGCCGCAGTAACATACGCTACTATATCATTAGGTGTCTCGGGATGAACACTAACATTGATATGAAGTGAATTATCAGTTGAAAATCTCTTCATATTGATCAGATTATGCGCGCTACTTATAATAACTGCCGGAGACTGGGCTGGTCCGATAGCTGCTTCCCATCTTTTCCATGTAAGCCCTGAAATCCCAAGACCACTAATAAACCACTGTGATTTATCTGCCAATCTTGCTGAACTTGTACTTCTGTGCAATTCTATGCCTGATGTAGCTGTCCCGGCCTTAGCATAGACATTTTCAAAGACCTGATCGATATTAAGCCTACGACGCAATCTCTTAAGAACCTGAGCCACATTTATCCCTTTCTCATACATAGAATAGCAGCTAGTCATCAAGTCATTGCGTACGCCAGGAGATATTTTATCAATGTCATAGCCTCTTAGCAGATATCCGACTGTGAGTCTCGTCTTTTTCTGCAACATAGAGATGCCTCTTGTTTTGGCCACGCTAAATAGGAGGGAGAGGAGCCGCTGCATCCTGAGTCGTACAGCGATATTATAGATTTTCGGTATAAGCTTGCTGACTCCTTTATCTATCCTCCCAACAGATGCATGCAGCTCTGCCTCATTCTTCGGTGCATCATAAACCATGTCTGACCAGAAAGATTCATCTATCCTAAATCCATAAGGTATGCGCATTATATCAAATATACGTTTGAAGAGAGTGGTTTTTCCCAATATATATGTACCAATATCCCTTCTTTGATAATTTTTTGAACGAAAAAACATCCTCAACAGAGGATAGATGATATGTGCCATGAACTTGCCGCCTAGTATGCCAAAGGCTAGCCACAAAACAGCTAGGCATTCATTGCGAAGATAGAATAGGGCTTTTCTCTTCATCATATCTGGTTCTGGGTCATGAGATAAATAAGCTATCGCACCTATTGAGGCTGCGGTAAATAAGCTAGCGCCTAATAAACCTAGTTTCATTTTTGATGAAAGAAAAGGGGAGCTACTTTCGGCCTTACACGATAAAGGCCTTAAAGCTTCAGCATTAGGCTGGATACTTACAATAGCTAAAACTACAATTAAGACTAAAGAGACGAATTTTCTATTCATAAATATATTACCTTAAAAATAGACAAACCCTGGTCATAATTCGCCAGGGCTTTTATTTTTAATATAGTACCATAAAATAGAAGGATTATCAAGGCCCATATTTTGAAGGAAGAAGGGGCTTGACACAAGACCTATTTTGGTATATATTTATTGTGAGCATATGCTCAAAGTAAATAGGGGGTATTATGACGACGAGACCAAGGGGCAGAAAGCCCAAAATTAGGTATGTAAAGGCTGATCCTGATATAGCCCAGTTTAGCCCCAGGGGCAAGCCTGGCAGACCAAATGAGGTTGAATTAACAGTAGATCAATATGAGGCAATTAGGCTGGCTGATTACAAGCAAATGCCGCATGTCGCTGCTGGCAAACTGATGGGGATATCAAGGCAAACATTTGAACGTGTATTAAAGAAGGCACGTATGGCATTAGCAGATGGTGTAGTTAATGGTAAAATAATCAAGATTGAAGGAGGCGCTTATAAGAAAGGTTAATTGAGGTACTATGAGTGCAAAGCTAGGGGCATTTTGGCAGAATTAGTCAAATGCCATATTTTTTTGCCCAAATTAGCCAATATAGGAAGGCTCTACATGCAGTGATTTCCTTAGATGACTTCACAAAAAAATAGCACTAGAGGTAATTAATTATTGACAAAAGAGAAAGAAGCTATCTAGAAATAGAGTATAGAAAAAGTACTGGTAGGCGCAGATAATTCTTGACAGAACCATGCTAAATTGTACCCAAACGCAGCACAGCTGTAGCCCCGAACAGGCCCTATTCGAGCTGCAGGTCTATGTCCTATAATATATCTTATGTTAACTACGTAATCTCGGGAACCCGCCTCAAAGCCCTTTTAGCCCCTCTTGTTATGGACTTATCCATATAGCCTGTGGATAAGCTTCCCGAGCCACTATCAACCCGCATAACCCTATACAAACTACTGTCAAATATCATCAACCCTGTCAAGAATTAATTTGCCGATTTATCAAATAAATTAATCATCATTGACTTACGTAGGAGCCGCCTCCGGCGGCGAAAAGGAATCTTCACCCCCAACGTGGTTCCCCCCGGGCATGCACGGGGCACCACCAAAAACCTGATCGGTTCCGCCATTCACCCCCGGGCATGCCCGGGGAACCCAAAGCGGCGTTAGGAGCGGCCTCTGGCCGCGACCCCCCGGCATTGAGAGGACCCTCAGCTCTCCCCTCTTCAAAAAAAGAGGTGTGTTATGTTGTATAAAGATATGGTGATATTTAGTTAAGGATGAGGAGTAATTGCGAAGACGGTTAATTCACCTTTATTAGGCCCATAATAAAAAAATATTCTATAAGCTGCTGGTGTATTTTGTTCAGCATATGCCTCAAAAATCTTCTCTCCTTTTGGCCCTTTGATCGAATAATATTGGTGGGTTTGTAAACTCTTATGCCTAGGGTTTTGCTGAAGAAATTCTAGGGACTTTTTAACAGCTTTTAATCTTTTCTCTAAAGATGGGTTTTCTTTTAGATCTTTTAGGGATTGCCTTGCTGTTGGAGTGAAATTCAGCCTAAATCTCATAGTCCCTCAAAGAAAGCATCCAAATCTTTTACTTTTTCAATATTGCCCTCAGCAGCTTCTTTAAGCCCTTGCGCAAACTGTTTCTTTACTTTTGGATTTTTGTAAATCCAAGCCTCTTTGCTGGGAATATTGACCACAGGCCTTAGCAGTATGTCACCTTGGTTTCCTATGCAGATTTGATAGGCATCCGCTCTTTTCATAATACGGGAAACCAGTGTGATTATCTTGCTTCCAAGATTAATGCGATTCTTAAAATCAACGCTCTTTACTTCAATAGGTATAAATTTCTCACTAATATTAAGTGACTCTTTTTCAGGAAAATCCATTTTTTTCACCTCCACAATAAGTGTACACCATAGTGGGATATATGTCAAGTGGGATATTCCTACTTCCGTGAATTTTTGACAACTTATTCAGCGAGCATATTGTAACCATTTAGCACTGATCCGCAGGTAAGTTGAATAAGGTTGGATGCCCCTCATTCCCCCTTTTTTGTTAAAAGTATTTTTTACTAATTACCACTTGTCTTAGTTCATCATATATGATACACTTACAATGGAGGTGAAAAAAATGCCTACAAATAACCCTAGATTGAACGTTGTTTTGGAACCTTCGCTATATGCGGCGATTTTAAGGTTGGCTAAAAAAGACGGCGTCTCCCTCTCTCTCAAGGCTCGTGATCTTATCAAGGAAGCCTTAGAGTTATGTGAGGACGCCTATTGGGTCAAAAAGGTTGAGCAGAGAGAAAAATCATTTAAGCGCAAAAACGCTATACCCCATAATAAAGTTTGGGAGGCATAAATATGGGGTTTACCCTTCTGCACCACCCTGCTGTATTAAAAAATGACCTGTCCAAAATCCCTGCTGATTTAAAGCCTAAAATACGCGATGCTATAGAACTTAAGCTGAAGAAAGATCCAATTTTGGCCGGAAAGCCATTACGCAGCAGCTTAAGAGGCCATAGAAAATTCCGGTATGGTGACTGGAGAATAATTTATCGCATAGATAAAAAAGATATCATAATCCTAAAAATCGGTCACCGTAGAGAGGTTTACAAGACTGCATCAAGAAGGGAGAAGCGATAGGGTAAGCGGCAACTTTTGGTATTAAAAGTGTACGCTTCTATTTTGTAGAGATTGCTTCAGCCTGCTTCGCAGGCTTCGCAATGACGACCTGGATTCCCGCCCTTCGACTTGGTTCGACGCGGCTGCCTTTGGCAGCCTTGTTCACGACATGCCGCTCAGGACTCACGGCGTTTACCCCGAACCCGAACAAAGTGAGTGGTTCGGGGGCCGCTTCCGCGGAAATGACAACATAATAAACCAGAACCGTCCCGCTTTTATAAAGGCCCTAGAATGTAACCAGGCCCAGTATCAAACCAAGTACGATAAGTAAGATAATCAAAATTACTATAGACAGTTTCTTTGAGCGCAACGGAGTCTGACCGAGGTCTCTTACGAACTGTGCTACTATATCTCTGTGCTCCTTCTGCGCGTCTTTAGGTAGATTTGGCGCTCGAGTAAAGAGCCGTCCCAAGGTAGCACTCAGTCGCATATGCACATTTACTGCCCAGCCCGAGGCCTCCAAGAGAACACTCATATCCCTTTTACGTATCTTGATAAAACCCATAATTACGCCCGGTAATAAAACAAGGGTTGCTATTCCTAGTAATACAGCTAGAATATGAGTTGGATTAACCTGAGAGAGGGCCTTGGTAACATAAGCAAAGGACGATCCGAGAGCCGCAATAGCTATGCCTCCGCCTAATAAGAGATCACGAGTCATGCCTGAGGGGTTAGGCGCGGCAAAATTTTTCTCTAACTTATCCTCGCGGGATTTGGTGAACTTGTCTATTTGCCCTTTTATAAAAATTGTGAATTGCTGAAAAGGCGCTTTTACTGATTCATATATGCTGATAGGGTTTTCCACGATATCTACTACTTCTGCATCCCATTCTCGATCGTCTGTGGTAAAAAAGATGCCGCGCTTGCCAATGCGCAGTCTGCCCGCGGTGCCTGAAGTTACCGCAGCTACAATTTCAAATTTAATATCTTTATCTTGGCGGCCGGTAACCTCCATATACAGTAGATACATACAACTGTTTTCCGCTATCTTTTTGTGTGCCTGCCTATCCTGAACTCTCATTGTAAAAGTAAGTTGCCTCCCATCAATTACTAAAGTGCCCATTTCCAAAAGGGACCGAGTTTGAGGATTGTAAAGATTTGAAAAACTCACAAAATTATTTGCCAATTCCATCAACCATCTTTGGTAGAGGATTAATTTTTCCAAATTATGCATCTGATCTAAATCATCGGCTACAGCCACATCACTTGCGATAATCTCACTCACCCGTTTCCCATAGGGTCCATTAAGATAAGTACGCAGTCTATCCGCGTCCAACTTCTCTACCTTTATGCCCCGCTTGTTTTCTAACCAGGCCCGGTATAAGGCAAAGACATTTTTTACCTTATCCCACTGCTTTGGGGTAAGGTGCTTAAGGGGCCCCCCAAGAGCGCGTTTTAGAACCCTCTCCTTAAGACAAGAAAGACGCTCAGCATATAAGGGGTTGATCGCTCCATCTAGATCCAAGGCAGCTTTTGGGTTAGGCGCAGCTAATGGGGCATTCTTAAGCCGAGCCTCCATAACTGATTTATTCGTAAAATCGATCTCTTCAAGCTCCTTCTGGCGAAGCTGCATCTGAGCTGCCGCTCTCTCATCAAACTCGATCATCGCGCACTGCGTGAAATACTGCTCGATCTTCTCTTCTAAGTCAACTATTAGCTCGTAAGCTTGTGGAGTTTCGGCTCCCCAGGGCATAACCTCGGTGGTATTAGCCCCTTTAGGAATTTCACCTTTCGCTTTCCAGCCAAGATATCCTTCTGTCTCAAGAAAAAATATCTTAAGCTGCTCTTGGCTAATCCCTGCTTTACCGCTGGCATCAAGAACAGAACCAACAGTCTCTATGACCGAAGTAATGAATTGAGCTAAATCGGAGTCAGGTGTGGCTTCCGGAGGAATAATACCGTCGCCATTATTCGTCGCGCTAGCCATAATACTTTGCACGTCACGTACCTGAGCTAGACTAATCCTCTCGGCATCCGGTGAATTGAGATTGGTTAAAATAAGTTCCGCTACCGCGCGTAATTTTTGACCATCAGAATGGCTGGTATCGATATCGTTTAAATTTAAGACATCGCTGCCTTCTGACAAGCGGCTGCGATTAGCAAGAAATCGAAATAGCCAAGTCTGCGCATCCCTGATCTCATTAGTTCTGATGCGACCGTTTTGATCAGTATCTACATAAGAAGTAAATGCGGAATCACAGTTGAGACTGTTAATCGGAACGCTGGTAGCTGCCCAGTGCGCCTCTTCAAGAACTTGTATCTTCTCCAAATCCTGCGCATCTTGGATTCTAAGTTGATAGCTTTTACCGTAATTTTTAAATATCAATTGAGACATGAATAAATCTCCTTGGTTAATATTTTCTTTTGCTTCTTTACTCTATTTATAAAGAAGGCCTGTAATTATTGTAATTGTAACGTTTATATTATCCCGTTCGACAAATTTTAGCAAGCTGAAAATACACTACAAATATAATCCGAGGCATATGGGGATAAAGAAATATATCTTGAGATTGGCCGAACCCGGAGGGTTCGGCACTTCCTCATACATTTCCCGCCGTAGGCGGGCAGGCGTCCTCGGTCGCCACACCTTGCGCTAAGGACTCGCAGGCCTCGCAATGGGCATAATACTCTTAAATTGTTGTTGCTCTTTTTCATAATTT
>JBHPDT010000087.1:0-8347 GCA_042577545.1 Candidatus Omnitrophota bacterium
GATCTAAGGAATCAATCAGGGTGCTTGAGGAGTTCTTTAAGCTCATAGATAAAGGTAGCAGCGCGCGTTTTAAGGAATTGCGTTTTAATCTATACGAATTTGAAAAAGGGATCGCAAAGCAGAAGAAAATATTATCTGCGAGCAGATACTATCCCAATTCAAAGACCCTCTTATAGGTCGATGCATATTGCCACCTTGAGAGGGTATTACTTAGAAAGATTCTAGATGAACCAGATTCAGGCAGCTCGAAAAGGCTTAACAACCCCATTGGTTAAACGTCTCGCTACGCTTGAGGGTGTCTCTGCTAAGTTTATCAGAGATGGAATCAAAAACGCGACAATAGTAATACCTCACAATAGATTGCGCAAAATGAGTAGGCCATGCGCTATCGGTAAGGGGTTGCGCACCAAGATAAATGCTAACATAGGGACATCACCCTCTTACGATAGTATTTCTGAGGAGCTGAAGAAGCTGGCTTTATGTTTTGAGCATAAGTCCGATACTGTCATGGATCTGAGCACAGGTTCGAGTCTTGCAAAAACCAGAAAAGCTGTACTCAAAGAGTCCAACCTTCCTGTAGGCACAGTCCCCATATATGAGACAGCTGTAATATCTAAGCGACGCAATATCCCCTTTGATAAGATTACCCCAGATCAGATGTTTGAAACAATTGAGGCGCAAGCTAAAGATGGCGTTGACTTCTTTACTATTCACGCGGGTGTAACAAAAGAGATAATATCTTTATTGAGACGAAAGAGGCGAATAGCCGGCATAGTTAGCAGGGGTGGCGCTTTGCTTGCTGAGTGGATATTTAAGAACAAGAAGGAGAATCCTTTTTTTGAGCAGTTCGATAGATTGCTCGCCATTGTGAAGGAGTATGATATTACGCTTAGTCTTGGTGATGGCCTGCGCCCAGGCTCTGTCTGTGACGCGTCTGATGAGCCCCAATTTGGTGAATTAAAGATTCTTGGCCAGCTTGCCAAAAGAGCCCATAAAGCCGGTGTGCAAGCGATGATCGAGGGCCCTGGCCATGTACCTATAAACCAGATAGAGAAGAATATCTCATTACAGAAAAAGCTTTGCAATAACGCGCCTTTCTATGTCTTAGGCCCGTTAGTTACTGATGTCGCGCCTGGATATGATCATATTACCTCAGCGATCGGCGCTGCCATGGCTGGATACTATGGAGCTGATTTTTTGTGTTATGTGACGCCATCTGAGCACTTAAGCATTCCGACTCTAGAAGACGTGAAGGACGGTTTGATAGCATATCGGATCGCCGCTCATAGCGCTGATATCGCCAAGGGCTTTAAAGGAGCTATAGAATGGGACAGGTCTATATCAAAATTCAGAAGAGACAGGGATTGGGATAAGCAGATTAAACACTCGATGGATCCAGAGAGAGCCCATAAGATCCACAAGAGATATGCAACAAAGTCAGAGGATATATGTAGTATGTGCGGTGAATTCTGCCCGCTGAAGATCTCCGAGCATTTCTAAAGATGGAGATTTAATTCGGGGACGGTCCTAAAGGTACCCCCATACCATTCGCTTCGCTCAGGTACTGGGCAGGCAGGTCTGAGCACAAAAAATGTCGAAATTTGTAAAAAAAAAATTCACGATGTCAGATATGATCGAAACAATGCAGTAGAGCGAGGATAAGAGATATGGGTATAACAGTAGTTGGTTCAGTAGCGATTGATGATGTTATAACGCCATTTGGCAAGAATTTCAATGCTCCAGGAGGATCCGCTACCTATTTTTCCTTAAGTGCATCAAACTTTACAAAGGTAAAGCTTGTTGCTGTAGTTGGGAAGGATTTTCCTAACAAGTATATCAGATTGCTTGATAGCAAGGGTATCGATACCAAGGGTCTTGAGATCAAGGAAGGTAAGACATTTAGGTGGAAGGGCCGCTACGATAAGACTTTAGATAATCCTGAATCTTTAAGAACACACCTGAACCTTTTTGGTACATTTAGGCCGAAGCTTCCCAAGGGCTATCATAATGAGAAGATCCTATTTCTAGCAAATATTGATCCCGATCTTCAACTGGATGTTCTTGATAAGACGAACCCTAAACTTATTGCGGCTGATACGATTAATTTTTGGATTACTCACAAGAGAAAGAGCTTGCTCAAGGTTCTAAAGAGAATTGACATATTAATTATTAATGAGTATGAAGCAAGAGAGCTTACGAATGAGAGCAATATCATTAAGGCTTCAAAGTCGATTATATCTATGGGCCCGAAAGTTGCTATAGTAAAGAAGGGCGAAGATGGGTTGATACTTGTATCAAAAAATGGGTTGTATCTATTGCCAGCGTATCCCCTTGAAACTGTTCTTGACCCTACCGGCGCTGGCGATACCTTTGCTGGAGGATTTTTGGGATATCTTTCAAAGGTTGGCAGATTTAATGAAAAGACCTTTAAACAGGCATGCCTCTATGGTACCATTATGGCATCTTTTACTGTTGAGGGATATGACATAAGTAACCTCGCGCGACTCAGCAAAAATAAGATTAATCAACGCGCAAAGCAATTTAAGAAAATCTGTTCTTTGTAACTTCGCAAAACGAAATACGAGATACTAAATACGAGATACGAATTAAGCGGGGGTAATTCAGTGGTAGAATGCAAGCTTCCCAAGCTTGACGTCGCGGGTTCGATCCCCGTCTCCCGCTCCAGTCGAACCCGCAAAAGGGGGTTTTAGGGGGAAAATGCGTTTTCCCCCTATCGGCGATTTACGCATCTATGCGGAAGGAAAAGGAAAATTAAGGAAAAACCATCAGGGTTTTTCCTTAAAGAGCGAATGAAATGAGCGAGGTTCGATCCCCGTCTCCCGCTCCAACAATTTTAACTGTTGGAGCATATAGGGATCGAAGTGAGCGAGCGCCGACCAAAGGGAGGAAAAGCGACCTACTACACTGAACTACAGAAATATAGCGTCAGCGAGCGAGTGGCCGACCCGAACACCCTGGCGAACCGAAGGTGAGCCGGGTGAGGGCGCCGATCCCCGTCTCCCGCTCCATGTACCATTCGATAAAACCTGCGGTTTTATCTCAGGTACATGGCAGGCCCTCGGGACTTCGGGTGGCAAGCCAGCAAAGATTACTGGATTAAACCCCAAAAGGGGTTTTGCAGAAAGATATAGATTATACAGAACTTGATAAAGACAAGCTCGAATAAGGGGTTGAGAATTTGTGAGTTTATCCCGAGGCACGAAGTGGCGAGGGAATCCCCGTCTCCCGCTCCATCCTACGTCTATATTGGGTGCGACCATAGATGCAGACTTCGGATGGTAAACCACTACATGTTTCGAAATGTAGGAAGTGCTTAGAAGAAGACTTCCTCCTACGCTCTTGCGAGGGCATGCTACTGTTGAGCTTCGGAGGACAGGTCGGATGGTAAACCACTACGCGTTTTGAATTGAACCCCAAAAAAGGGTTTTTAGAGTTAAGCCCGGTCCTTGAGCACGATCTGTTGTTCTCAAGGTCCGAGCTTGGAAGGTATTATGAAAAAAATAGCATGGCTTATAATGACCAGCATTATATTAGGCGGTTGCGCGTCGACGCCGAATCAGCAAGTAATAACAACCACACCGATCAGGAGTCCAAAAGTAGATGGTGTTTACCATACCACGCTTAGGGGACAGACGCTATGGAGAATAGCAAAGGCCTACAATGTTGATGTTAGAGAGATTATGGATGCTAACACTATCGTAGATGCGTCTAAAATTGACAAGGGGCAGTTGATATTTATCCCCGGCGCTGAGGCAACTATCAGAGAAAGGATAGATTTGTCTACCCCTTCTCAAAGCAGAAAGGGTTATATCTGGCCTGTAAAGGGTAAGATAGTATCTTACTTTGGCTCACAACGAGACAATGCCAGAAATAAAGGTATTGATATATCTGCTGAAGAGGGTAAGGTAATTGTTGCTTCCCGCTCAGGCAAAGTGGTCTTTTGTGATAATAAGGTTAAGGGGCTTGGCAAGGCTTTGATTGTGGATCATAATGATGGTTATTCGACACTTTACGCGCATAATTCTGAGAACCTGGTAACATGTGGTGACTATGTTAAACAGAATCAGCCTATAGCAAAGGTTGGTTCAACTGGCAGAACAGCTAACTCGATCTTACACTTTCAAGTAAGAAAAGGGCATAAACCCGAAAACCCATTTTACTATCTACCATGAGTTTTTATAGTGAACCAGTTGTAGGAAAAAATTTCTTCGCAAGAGAGGATATACTAGCCTCCCTACTTAAGAGCGCAGGTGATATATCCCAGGGGTATAGGCGCAATATAGCGGTTATAGGAAGAGGATTAATAGGTAAAAGCTCCTTATTACTTCATTTTCTTAATATAATAAAGGATTATGATACGACGTTGCCTGTTTATCTGAATCTTAAAGGTGTAAGTTTCGGTGAATTTGTTGACAATACAATTTTTATGCTTTTGTATCATAGCCTTAGGAAGCGAAGAAGACTAAAGAAGAATCACGATCTCGACTATCTTATCAATACGTCCAAAGAGGTTTTCCCGCACAGTTTCGATCTTATAAATAAAGTTAAACATCTTCTCCTTGATGGAGATATCGACGAAACTTATTCAGCGCTATTGGACTTAAATGTAACGATACATTCTGAGTCGGGCCTTTGTCCGGTATTGGTTTTTGATGAGTTTGACAAGCTCTCAAGATTTGGTATTAAAAAACCATTCCAGGTTCTTGGGCAGAAGATAATGGTTCAGCAGAACTCACTCTTCATCCTTTCCAGTTCATCAGCAGTTAATGGACGCAAGATTCTCGCGGAAAAACTATCACTCTTATTTGGTGGATTTAGTGTTATTGATATAGAGCCGTTTACCTGGGCTCAGGCAAGAACCTTTATTCAGAGAAAATGCAAAAATGTTTCAATCCCAGATGAGCTAAAGGATTTTCTCTATGCCTTTACCGGTGGGCATCCTTTTTATCTTGCTTCAATCGCGCAGAGGCTGAATTTTGCTTCTAAATATTCTAAAACAAGGGTAACGTCTAAAAATTTATCCGGTCTCTTAGCTGAACTGTTATTTCACCCAAATGGCGTGATAAATCAGTTTTTTACGCACTTAATAGATGGCGCGCGCTCAAGCGTCTCAAGTAAGTCTGTCTTTGATATTCTGCAGCTAGTATCAAAGAGCAGTAGATTAAATGAGATAATTCAAAAATCGACTATTTCTAGCGCGGAATTAGATCCGATATTAGATAGCATGCTTGAACTTGGATTAATATCAAAGAGCGGTTCTGTATATGCTATAACAGACTCTACATTCAGGGCTTGGGTGCAGACTAAGTCAGTATCGAGGAATCTGTGCTTTGACTTTATCCCACAATATCTCGATGCGGATTATTCTAAGGAGATCGAGGCGCTCATCGCGGTATTTAGGAATGAGAACAAACGCAAGCTTGATGAGAAGATAGTTGATCTTGTTGGTTTATTTAAGAATGATCAGTTTTTTATTGATGAGAGGGTGCGTGTTTTGCCGTCGTTAAGTTATTCGGATCGGGTGAAACTTGGTCCACATACCACAGCGCTCGTAATGCAGGGAAAAAAGAAGTGGGTAGTAATTATATGCCAAAAGAACATCGGGGAAAAAGAGATATTTGAGCTTCTTGATTCCATGAACGAAAATGGATGGGCAAAGGAGAGAATTATTGCTGTAACCCCGCAATCTGTCGATTCTGCCGCTAAATTGTCAGCTAAGCAGAAGCGCATCTGGCTTTGGGATAAGAAGGATCTAAATAAGCTCTTCCTGTTCTACAAGGGCTATAATGCTGTAATGGCTTAGTTTTTTAATTAAGAAGTTTCATAGAGGATATTCGCGCATGAGAGTAATAGTATTATCCGATACGCACAAGCCGGTTTCCGGAGGTTGGATACCTGAGGCGCTCTTGAATGATTTAAAGGCAGCGGATCTAATTATTCATGTTGGGGATGCTACTGAGGAATCAGTGCTTGATGAGCTTAAAGAGATATCTCCGGTAGAGGCTGTTGCTGGTAATATGGATTCACCAGCGCTTAAGAAGGCGAATCCGATAAAGAAGATATTGCAACTGGGCAAGTTTAAAGTAGGTTTAATCCACGGGGAGGGCTCTCCAAGCTGTTTGCAGGCATACGTGCAAAGAATATTCAGGAATGATGATGTTGACTGTATTATCTATGGCCATTCACATGTACCATGCATAGAGGAGATAGATGGAAGAATCTATATGAATCCAGGAAGCTCTACAGATGAGGTTTTTGCCCCGTATAGGTCATACGGTGTATTAGAGATAGGCGATGAGATAACCCCTAAAATAATAAGGCTTTAGTAATATGAAACCCTACGGTATACCAACAATAACAGTCGAAAAGGATACGCTCCCAGCCGCATGGGAGGAGTCTGTTATCAGAACATGGAACGAGGGCATTAGTATCAAGACAGAATATGATAAGTCCAGTGACCCGCCCAGCAAGGATGTAACAATGATCATGATCGTTAAATATCCTTTTCAAGAGCCGAGGATTCACAGGGCTTTTCCGGGTGGATTGGGTGATTTAGAGGTCTATCGACAAGAGGTGGTAGATGGCGTGCATGACAGCTGGATCGCTCCATCACAGGGAAAGTGGACATATACCTATCATCAGCGATTGTTTTCATACGGTATTGAGGGTGAGCTTATTGACCAGATGGAATATATAGTTGATAAATTGTGTGAAAGCGGCTATTCTAGAAGGGCGCAAGCCATAACTTGGAATCCAAAGCTTGATTCAGTAACTGATGACCCCCCGTGTCTTCAAAGGGTATGGTTTAGGATAGATGAGCAGGAGGGCAAGTTCTTTCTGAATATGAATACGCATTGGAGGTCTAGAGACGCGTTTAAGGCGGCATTCATGAATATCTTCGCTCTCACAGATCTGCAGAGATATATTGCCGAGCGAATCAGCGAGAGAACTAAGAAACCTCTTGAGATAGGCAGGTATGTTGATATAACAGATAGCTATCATATTTACGGCAGCTACTACGACGATTTTAAGGGGTTTCTGGACATTGTTGAGAAACGAGATTTCAAGTCCAGGGTCTGGGACTCAAGCTTCGCAGAGCCCTTTTTTGATGAAGCACGTAAAAAGCTCGAGGCTGAAAAGGATACTACAAAGATATAAAGGATCGGTTTTCGGTGATCGGTGTTCGGTGTACGGCAAAACTAGTGTACGTAAACCGTAAACCTAAAACCGCAAACCGAGACAAGGGGTGAACGCGTGAAAAAATTATGGGCGCCATGGAGAAGCAAATTTATTTATAGCCGCAAGAAAAAGGGCTGTATCTTCTGCGCTGCCAAAAACGCGAAATCACAAGAGAAGCACTTTGTAGTCAAAAAGACCAAATCATCATTTTCTATACTCAATATATATCCATATAATACTGGACATATGATGGTAGCGCCAAAGCGCCATGTCAGCCGCCTGGACCTACTTGCGAAAGCAGAGACATCTGATCTTATGGCTCTGGTAAACAAGACTACCAAGGCCTTGGATAAGCTGCTTAAACCTAAAGGATATAATATAGGAGTAAATATAGGCGCAGCTGCTGGCGCAGGCTTTCCTGGCCATGTGCATATACATATTGTTCCGCGCTGGAATGGTGATACTAACTTTATGCCTGTGCTATCTGAAACAAAAGTAATATCAGAATCACTCGATTCTCTTTATGAAAGATTGATAAAGAATGAAAAAAAATAAACTTGAAAGCCAGAGCTTTGAGAGTCTTCTTGCTAATTATGCTATGACCTCGGATATATCAAAGGGACGTAGCCACCCCGAGGAGGAACATCCTTATCGCCTTAAGTTTCAACGTGATCGGGAGCGCATTATACACACTACAGCCTTCAGGCGCCTCGAATATAAGACTCAAGTATTTGTGAACCATGAGGGTGACCACTATCGTACACGGCTCACTCACACATTAGAAGTCGCTCAGATAGCCAGAACCATTACACGCGCTCTAGGGCTTAATGAGGATTTAGCCGAGGCTATAGCTTTAGCTCATGATTTGGGGCATACCCCGTTTGGGCACTCAGGTGAAGATACGCTTAATGAACTGATGAAGGATTTCGGCGGTTTTGATCATAATGTTCAGGGCTTGAGAGTCGTAGATATTATTGAGGAGAGATACCCTGATTTTAAGGGGTTAAATCTCACTTATGAGGTTCGTGAGGGAATAATAAGGCATAGCACTCCATATGATAATCCACCAAGTAACGATGAGTTTAATAAGAACGAGTGTCCAACGCTTGAGACACAGGTTGTTGACGCTGCTGATGAGATAGCGTAT
>JBHPDT010000088.1:0-8337 GCA_042577545.1 Candidatus Omnitrophota bacterium
GTACTGTTTTTTAAAAAATAACAACAATCTGTGACTAATATGCCCGCAATGACGGCGGTTTAGATTCCCACTTTTCCGCCTTTGGCGAGATCTCGCCACTGAAAGTGGCGGACGTGGGAATGACAGAGGGGTTGGATTCCCGCCCTGACGCAAGAAAAGCTACCCTGCCCGTGGGCAGGCCAACAAGATGAGATAACTTTATTTGTGCTCATTAAAATACCATAAAAGTATCATTTATTCAAGGGGAATAGGGGGAGCTGCCTACCCAAATTAGAAATGTCCGGTTCTTAACAAAATAGAAATACTCTCTTTTTATGGCTTCTTGTAATGCCTCAATATTCTTTCTCTATCCGCATTTTCTCTACGGCCCTTGTAGTAGATCTGAATGAATTCTATGGTGTCTAGGTTTTCAAAATAAGCATATATTATCCTAATGCCAGTTGCCGAACCTTTGCCTCTTAAAGACTTGCAGGCGAATTTTCTCGCTTTATATATCTTAGGGTAGACTATTCCAAGATCAGGCACTTGAACCACACCTCTATTGTCAATGCCTTGCTTATGGAATAGGTTTAGCTGTGTTTGTGTAAATGATTTAAGGTCTTCCTCGAGCGTATGGAATTTTCTTAGTTTCTTTAAATCTCTTTCAAATTCAGGAAGTCGTTTAACATTATTGAATATTTTCTTCACTATATGACCTCACGGAGTACGGGGGCGTTCGGTAAAACACAGATTCATAATCTATTATTTCACCGTCTTCCGTGGTCAACCACGGCACATCTTGATGAGAATATTCCGTCATTTCCGCAGCATCTTTGTCTGAGTGCTTTTTTAATACATTATCTATTAAATCTATTTCGTGTCCTTTAAGTTTGCTCAAATCAGGCTCTCTTTTAGGAAGATATTTGGTCTGAGGGTATTGAAAATATTTATCCCGAACTTTAATTAGATCCCTATCTTCCATTTCTTCGACAATTTTAATAAACTCATTTGGGGTTGGACCATAGTGATTCTTAGTATAGGTTGCACCTATTAGCTGCTCCTCATATTTCTCATAAAAATCGAAATCAATAAAATATAGAAGCTTATAAAGAACTGTTTCCCCTATGTTAGGCTTTGAGCCTACTCTATTAAGTATATAAAGCAGCACTTCTTTAAATTTATCTAGATTTTTTTGAGGCACGTTTATGCGAACTTTTTGTTTGTTTTTTTCAGATTTTGTTTTTCCCAAGACTACTTCTATACCCTTTTGTAAATCGAGAAGGATGTCAGAAGTTGTATTAAATATTTTTGAAAGATTTGCTATCTCTTGAGCGCTGATCTTACGTTCACCGTTTTCTATCTGTGACAGCGAAACCCTAGACATTCCTAGCATGTCTGCAAGTTTTTCTTGCGATAAACCTGCATGCTCTCTGACCTTTTGAATTTTTGACCCTAATTTTTTGTAAAAATTATCGGCCATATTAGCACCCCTTTCTTATTGATCTACTGCAAGTATACCTTATGTAAGATAATATGTCAAGTAAATGTTGGATTTTATTACAGGATTTTCTCAGCCGCTTTATGTTACCTATAAGTAAGTTAAATTAGGAAACACAAATTAGGGGACACAATTTATTTCGTGTCCCCTAACTCTACGCTGATTCTTTGATTTCTTATTAGTCTGATTTTGTGGCAATGCCGATGTAGGAACTGCCTCCACTTATGCCTGAATACCACATTGTCAGCTTATCTCCTTCATCAATAACCGTTCCGGCGCATACATGCTGGTCATCAAATGAGCCAGTATCTCCCAAATCCAAAACCGGGTTTGCCTCATTTTTTACCCAGACATTGTCAGGGCCACCCGCAGGTAAAGTACCACATGTAGCATGTCCGAGCCTTAGTGTCGTGCCATCGTTACCTGCATACCAGATGTGAAATTGACCATCTTTATATAGTACACAAGTACTTGCTATGACAGTATCGTCAAACTCTCCTGAACTGCCTGTAGGCAAAACAACATGATTGGGCGTAATCTGCCAATTTATGCCGTTGGCTGATACCGCGTGGCCGATTTCGTGGCTGTGTCTATTGAATTCATACCAGTAATCAGTTGTAAACCACATATGGTATTCTGAGCCAACCTTTAGCACCCAAGGATGCTGCAGGCCATCATGCGTCCATGTGCCTGCTGTGCCACGGAGTATCTCACCATAACTTGTCCAGTTAATTCCGTCATTCGATTCAGCATAGGCTATAGCATTACGGTTAGATGCCCCATCGCCAGATGGATAATATACATAGTAATACATCTTATATATTCCACTGTCTTTGATGACGCACGGCTCTCCTACCGAGTGAAATCCTGTTTGGCCGCCTGTGAGGACAGTCTGCGGCGCTGCCCAGTTAATGCCATCAGTCGAAGTAGAATATCTTACTACTTGACCCGGTCCATGAAACCACATCTTATATAGAGCGCAATCCTTAATCACTGAAGGCCACCTTGACCAACCTAGTTCACTTATAGGATTATCCTCATGCTTAATCCACCCATATGATCTCAAAAGTGACTGAATCGACTCAAAGGCATCTATAATTGGGGTGTTAGTACCACTAATCGGATCAACATAGGTTCTTCCGGTTGATAAAGGGGTTTCACGAAGAAACTCTTTTATCTGCACTGGTGATAAATCAGGGTCCATAAGCTTCAAATAGGAAACTAAGCCAGTAACCATAGGTGTAGAATAGGACGTGCCATTAGCAGAACGATAGCCATTATCTTTGGTAGCGACCCCGACTTCGTACCCAGGAGCTGCTATTGTAACGCATGAGCCTGCATTAGAAAACCGCGACCTCTGCTTCTGCTGCTGAATATTGCCTTCATGGGCATAAAATCGACCAACAGAGCTGACTATAACGATATTCTCTAGCCCCTCTTCTGCTGCAAGGTAATTCAGGGGATAAGAATATTTTGCGTCAACGATGCCGATATCACCGCCTAGATCTGATTCATTTCCGGCACTTACCATTATTGTTACGTCATTATCAGATGCTAAATTCGCCACTTTTCTCATGGATTCTACTGAACGTAGATATTTCTTCAAAAATTTTTCGTCATCTTCCGGATTTTTGTTAGCCTTAATTAAGTCAGCAGGCTCAAGGACGCCCATGCTAATGTCTATAATCTTTACGCCATCGTTAACGAGCTTCTTAATAAGGTGCCTGGTGAAATCTGTGCCATGTGTCTTTTCTCCTCTCATATTAATAAAAGGATTGGCACCATCTATCCCTGCCTGATTATCAAAATCAGCTCCCATAACACTTGCAACTTCTGTTCCATGTGTCTCAAGAATTAATGATGGCGCGGCAGGCGTAATTGTAAGATTGGATAGGTCATCATGAGTAAGAAATCCTCTATTAATAACCCCTACCCCTATTCTCTCTATTTCACCACCTGCAATTTTTTGAGCTAGTTCTGCATTATAATCCCATGCTTCTGGAAAACGAGCAAACTCAAGGCCCCAGTTCCAACCGCGGTCAATCGCGTCTTCCCACAACCATTTTTCCACTACAGCAAGCTCTGGGTCCGCGGGCGGATTAGGAAAGAAGGTAGAATTTTGCCAAAGATCGATATATACATCTAGTACATGAGGATTCTCTTCCAGCTCTACTATAGTATCATCCAGAAGCTGCATATCCTGACTTTCTGGAATTTCGATTGTTATACTTTTATCAAGCCGCATTCCACCAACGATTCGCCCATTGATTGAGCTTATAATAAATGCCGCTTCATCTAATGTAACCCCATCTTTAAAAACTACTATCAATCGTGTCCTTGATACTTTTAACCCAGAACCATCAGCAGTAAATGAGCTCTCAGGCTGCGGCGCGGGGATTTGATCTGGCACAATGGTATTTATAGATACCCCAGGCGAACCTACTAAAAAGATCACTTCATTGCTGCTTGCTTCTTGAACTGGGAATTAAGGGGACACAGTACTTAATTCATATCTAAACGGTAAAGGCCACTCCGCCTACAGCGAAGAAGCCCACCAAGCATAAATAGTTCACTTGTGCTAAATATAGCACCACACATGTATCATTTTATCAAGGGGAATCGGGGGTTTAGGCGGCGGAAGCAATCAACTCAAAAACCCGAGCATTTTTAATAGCAGCACTTGCTAAGCGTTTAAGTGCTTGAGTCGGCTCACCTGGCATTTTAAGTGAAGCATTTCCTGCAGAGGAGGATTTTGACTGTCGCGATGCCCATGCTGGAAATACTAACTTAGGCGGTTTCCTCCCTCTTCCCTTTTTGATAAAGGAAACTATGTAGCAAAATGGCTTATACTTCGGCTCATCTTTAGGGTGTGCTGTCGCGTTAGAGTAAAATACCGTAACACGCGCATCAAACCCATGCTCATCAAAAAAAGAAACAACATCTTTTTTTGTGGAAAAGAGATGATCTATGCATGGCTGCGTAAATTCTAGTTCCATAAGCCTGTTCTTGCAAACACGCGCAATACGCCTAAAATATGCAGGACCATTATAGTGAGATGGCATGATCGCGAAAGCATGGTTTAACTGTATTTCAAACAACTTATCAATATCAGCAACTTGCTGAGAAGTTAGCGCACCTTTTCCAAATTTAATAAAAATATCTCTTTTTAGGGCCTCGTGATATTGAGCACGGATATCCCAAGCCTCAATAGAACCCTCTTTATATGCTGCCATCAGTTCGTAGATGATCAACTTTGCGGTAAGCTCATTTTTTGTTCTTGCAACATCTCGTGCTATAACAGATTTTGGGTGATGCAAAACAAAAATAAATTCAGCAGTATCACTTGTCAGGGGGTGAAGCTTGCCTAAGACTGCTGACTTATCCATATAATCAAATGCTGTTACTGAATACACAAAGTCAGCTTTTTTGCCAAGCCTTTGGAGTGTAAGGTCTTCAGCTCTCATTCTCATGTATTGAGGAAATTGTGCTGCTTGATGTGCTCTCTTGGGCAGCTGAGCACAATCTACCACACTAATTGGGCAGACAGATCGGCTAAAGTCCTGCCTTAGTATTGCAGCATAATATAACGGCGCTCCTCCAAGATCAAGAACGTGGACCCTTTCTGCCCCATTGGATAACAGTGTTTTTATGCGCTCACGCGCTAATTGTGTAAATAAGTTGGCTACCTGCGGAAGAGCTGGCACTACAAACTCTTTATAATCACCAGCAGATAGAACCAATTTTTTCCATCGAGCAGTCCAGGCTGCTGATTGTTTGGCATAGTCACTGGCTACAGCATTGGTTCCCGCTGATGAGGATTCTTCTCCACCAGGCGAATTCATAAAAGCAGCCGGCCTTAGGGCATCCTCCTTCGCTAAAGCTGCGGAGGGCAGGTAACCCGTAGATGTGCTATTAATAGCAAAAGCCAGCGTGATTATTATAGTAGTTATTTTTTTACTCATATATCACCAAATCAATAGAAAAAACCCCTATACTCCTGCCAGGGGTTTTTTATAAATTACATTATTTTATGAGGTATTTTACTATAACTTAGTATAAAAAGCAAGGGAAATCGGGAGTAGACAGTTATGGATCCCCACTTTCGTGGGGATGACAAGGGGAAAAACGTCCCCTGCTTTTGTGGCGCAATGACGAGGTGGACAAGTGCTATTTAACAGTTATAGCTACATTTCCCTTCTTATGCCTTGTTTGAGTATAGGCATGAGCCTCACGTATTTGCTCTAATGAATAGGTTCTATCTATGGCTGCTCTTATCTTTCCATCCTCAATAAGCTCTTTAAGGTATATTAAATCTTCGGTCTTCTCGCTCGCTACTCCTCCTACTATCCTTCTACCGCTTGTTATTGAAGCCCATAGCATCTGAAGGTTCCTTGAAACCTCAAAAGCAGCACCTACAAGATAGATCCCTTTTTGCTTTAGGGATCTTATGCACCCAGAAAACGGACTCTTTCCAACGGTGTCAAAGATAACATCATATATCTGGCCATTCTTAGTAAAATCCTCCTTAGTGTAATCTATTACCTTATCAGCTCCTAGAGATTTCACCAATTCTAAATTAGCGTTGCTACATACACCGGTAACTTCCGCGCCAAAGTACTTGGCAAGCTGGACTGCGAAAGTACCTACGCTTCCGGAAGCGCCATAGATAAGCACTTTCTGCCCTCTCTGGATTTCTGCCTTCTTTAGAAAATGCAATGCTGTAAGGGCGCCAATAACACTGGAGGCAGCCTCTTCATAGGTCATATTGGAAGGTTTAGTGGCAACTACCCCTGCCTTCCATTTCTCAGGCAGGCAGATGTACTGAGCATAAGCACCAGAGCTTAAGTCCGTGGTAGAGCCAAAGACTTGATCGCCTACTTTAAAATGCTTTACATCTTTGCCTACAGCCTCAACTTCTCCAGCAAGCTCACTCCCAAGGATAGCTCTTTTTGGAGTCCTGAAACCGAATACTATTCTAGCAGGAAGCCAGAAGACGAGACCGAAGTTGGCACTTCGAATTAGCACATCTCCTGAAGTTACTGTTGTCGCGCATACCCTTACGAGTAGCTCATTCTCCTTAGGAGTAGGCTTATTTATCTCCTTGAGCGCAAGAACGTCCGGTGGGCCATATTTTGTGTAACAAATTGCTTTCACGAGTCTTTCTCCGAAGATTAAAGGGGACGGTTCTATTTTTTAAATTTGTTATATGCTTAAGCCCTTATAAACTTAAGCAGTTCAAAGACCAAAAATGCTGGCCAGACTAGTGCTTTTAAAACCCCAATACTCCAGCCCAAAAACCAGGTGCAGTTGATATATAATATACCGATGCTCCAATAATGCCGAGAAAATATGCAATACCCCCACAAGCTTCATTGCTCGCTTTAGTACCACAAGCCATTTTTACTTTTTTTTCTACAGTAGTTTTCTTTTCCATCTTTACCTCCTGTGTTTAATTTTATCAGATGCGTTATAGTATACATTGTTGAGATTGCCGCGTCGTCCGCCACCTTCGGTGGCGAGACTCCTCCATTAGACTTGTTTTTAAGTAATATGATATAATGGAACACAAGTTCTTTGAATTAACCTAAGTACCGAATAGAGGGCTGAATAAGTCTAGGTTTCCTCATAAGCTTTAAGCTTATATTGCGAATAAGACCCAGCCCCCTAGATGATCAAAGCTATATAGTGCTAGCGCCTTTTAAGGCTACTAATGGAGTAAGCTCATATCATCCGTTATTCGGTACAAACAAAGAAACGGAGGTTCCATAATGCAAAAGAACATGTATTACATAGGCCTGGATATAGCTTGTGATGATTTTGTAGCAAGCATATACGAATGCCCTGAAAAAAAGATAATTACCAAAGAAACAATCAAAAACAATACCGATGGCTTTACTGTACTTATCAACTGGTTAAAGGAGCATAAGATTAATAACTCAAACTCTATTATTTGCATGGAAGCAACAGGTGTATACTCTGAAGCTTGCACCCACCATTTAGCTGCTAAGAACTTCAGGGTAAGCGTTGAGTCCCCTTTAAAGGTCAAGCGCGCCTTTGATCCTGTGGGTCACAAGACAGATCCCGTTGACTCAAGACAGATAGCTGAATATGCCTATAGATTCAAAGATGAACTAAGGATCTGGCAGCCTAAGAATGAGATCGTCGAAAAGATAAGGCAATTGCTTGTAGTCCGTGAACAATTTACAAAACAAAAGGTTGCCATTAAGAATGCCGTACATGCTTATAGACTGCATAAAGTACAAGTTGAACTGATTAAACAGGTTCATCAAGAAGCACTTGCAGAACTAAAAGAAAAAATCGCTAAAATTGACAAAGAGCTTTCGGGGTTTATACGTCAAAACCCACTAGTATCACAAAATAAAGATGCTTTAGACAGTACACCAGGTATTGGCATGCTGTTATCCGCTAATCTTATCGCTCTTACAAACAACTTTGAACAGATAAACGAATATAAGGCTTTAGCATCATACATCGGTATCGTACCCTACAAGCATCAGAGTGGTAGTTCTGTACATAAAAGACCAAGGATTCGTCATTATGGACCACAATATACACGTAAGCTATTAAGGCTTGCCGCACAATCAGTAGCAGCACATGATAGACAGTTCAGGCAATACTACTTACGTAAACAAGCTGAAGGCAAAGCCAAGGCTTTAGTGCTAAATAATATTGCGAATAAGCTACTAAAAGTTGCTTGTGCTATGATACGTGAAAACAGGCACTATATTAAAGAACATCGTTCTATACATCCTATGTATCTAAAAACAGCTTGACAAAGTCATAGTGTTCGCAATGGTAACATGAAAAAGAACCTCCCTTCCGAGGAGGTCATAAGAGTA
>JBHPDT010000089.1:0-8293 GCA_042577545.1 Candidatus Omnitrophota bacterium
GCGGCTATGCATCCAGCTGATAAGACAGTTAGGCCCCAAGTATTAAAGAGAGAGAAGAATCCGGACTATTATGAGCTTATAGAGGAATTTGAAAAGCTTTCTGGAAATGGAGTAATATTAAATACCTCTTTTAACCTTCATGGAAAGCCTGTTGTGTTAGGCCCTAAGGAGGCTATATTCACTCTGGAAAATTCAGGCCTCGATGGTCTCTTATTAGAGGATATTCTGATAATGAGAGAAGGAGCGGAAAAATGAGATACTGTACGAGATGCGTATATCCTGAGACATCGGCAGATGGTATGACATTTGATGAGAAAGGGGTTTGCAGCGGATGCCGGGTTGACTTTGAAAAAGAATCTATAGACTGGAGCGTAAGAAAGGATCGCCTAAAGCAGATTCTTGAAAAATACAGGAGCAAGGATAATAGCAACTATGATTGCATAATACCCATCAGTGGCGGAAAAGACAGCCATTTTCAGGTCTATACTATTAAAGAAGATCTTGGTTTAAATCCTCTCCTGGTTACATTTAATCATACGTTCAATACAAGAATAGGTATCAACAATCTTACAAATCTGTTAACTAAGTTTGGCTGTGACCATATAAGGTTTACACCTAATCTACAGCTGATAAGAAAGCTCTCTATCAATTCTCTGAAAAAGATGGGTGATATGTGCTGGCATTGCCATAGCGGGATATATACATACCCTGTTCAGATAGCTGTTAAATTTAATATCCCATTAATTATATGGGGTGAGATAGGAAAGCTCGATCTTAGCGGTATGTATTCACTGCATGATATGGTTGAGATGACTAGGAAGGCCCGAACAGAACATGGTTTAAGAGGCTATGATGCCAGCGACCTTGTTAATGAGGAGATAGGTATCACCAAATCAGATTTGAGATGTTTTGAATATCCCTCTGATGAAGAGATTGAGAGGGTTAATGTAAGAGGTATATATCTTGGAAACTATATCAACTGGAATGCCAAGAAACAGGCGGAGATGATGATAGAAAGATATGGGTTCCAGACCGCCCGGGAAGACAGAACATTTAATACGTATGAGAATGTAGAGTGCCATCATTGCGGTGGAGCTCATGACTGGCTTAAGTATCTGAAATTCGGGTATGGCAGGGCTACTGATCATGCATCCTTATGTATAAGGCAGGGGATTATGACCAGAGAAGAAGGTATAGATATGGTAAAAAAGTTTGATGGCATAAGACCAAGAGACATAGATACGTATCTTAAATGGGCCGGCATGACTGAAGAGGAGTTTGAAGCCTCTGTCGAGAATATGCGCGATGCAAGGGCTTGGAAAAGAACAGGTAATAGATGGGCGCTTCAGGACCATGTCGATAACCATAGAGATGACCCGCATGTTGATGAGGTGCGCCTGCCTATTAGAGAAGGCGAAAAGAAAGATTTTATCCTCACCTGTAAATGCGATAAATTTGAGGGCGGATACGTTCCGCTATAGAAAAGTATGAATGTTTTAGTAATCGATTATGAGATGGGCAATGTACAATCTGTGGCAAATGCATTCAAGGCTATAGGATGCTCTGCCTCTATCTCTAATGACAAAAAGGAATTTTCTAAGGCTTCACATCTGGTCTTACCCGGTGTAGGAGCATTCGAACAGGGTATGGATAACCTTACACGTCTTGGGATAATAGATATTCTTAAGGATGAGGTCATGAAGAAGGGTAAACCTTTTTTGGGAATATGTCTTGGGATGCAGCTCCTCTTTAATAGGAGCCATGAGAATGGCACCCGTAAAGGTTTAGGTTGGATAGATGGTGAGGTAGTAGGATTTGATCCAGAGAAGGTTCTGGTTCCGCATGTTGGTTGGAATGATGTCTATCCAACGCAAAAGAGAAGTCTGTTCAATGGTATCGAAGATAATCTCACTTTCTATTTTGTTCACAGTTTTTTTCCAAGGTGTGATGATAAGGATCTGATCTCTGCAACCTCTGAGTATGGAGAGAGGTTTGTCGCTGCCATAGAGAAAGATAACATATTCGCTACACAGTTTCACCCTGAGAAGAGCCAGGTTGAGGGATTAGAAGTACTTAAGAATTTTGTTGAGTGGAGTCAACCAGATGCTTAAGAAGAGATTGATAGCTGCCCTGCTTGTTAAAAACGGTTTCCTAGTTAAGACCAGAAACTTTGCTAATCACCAGGTAATAGGTAGCCCTCTAACATCCCTTGAGCAGTTTAACATGTGGGCTGTGGATGAGATAGCCATACTTGATATAAGTGAGGATAGTACTTATAGTGTTGAACGCAAGGATATAAATTATCAGAACCCTGATTCGCTTCCAGGTATAGTATCCTATATCTCTGAATCATGTTTTGTACCGCTTACAGTTGGTGGTGGGATAAATAGCATTGAAGATATAAGTATTCGAATAAAATCCGGAGCTGATAAGGTCATTCTCAATGGTGCAGCAGTGAGGAAGCCTGAATTTATCGCTGAAGCAGCTAGAAGTTTTGGTAAGCAATGTATAGTTGTTGCGATAGATATTAAAAGAGATATAGATGGTAGATACGAGGTATTTATTGATAATGGCAAGACCTCCACAGGATTAGATCCTATGGGATGGGCGAAGGTTGTAGAATACCATCAGGCTGGAGAGATATTGCTAAACTCTATTGATAAAGACGGAACTATGGCAGGTTTTGATGTCGATATCATTAAAACTATCGCGGGCTCTGTATCAATACCTGTTATAGCTTGCGGCGGCGCTGGTGAGTGGTCTGATTTTGCTGATGCTATAGTAAGGGGCGGCGCACAGGCAGTCTGCGCAGCTAACATTTTTCACTTTAGAGAGCAGTCTACGCGTTTAGCAAAAAAAGCGATGAAGGAAGCTGGTGTAGACGTAAGATATACTGAGTCGTTTGTACCGAAGATAAAGGCGATATAGAAGGAGAGGGAAGTATGAAAGAAGAGGATATCAGACCAGCTCAGCTTAAAGAGAAGGTCATTGAACTCTTTGAGCAGGATGCCGCAGATCTATTAAAATATAAAGCGCAATTTGTTGAGGTAGACTGTCCTGCTTGTGCTACCAAGAATGATGAGCTGTATTTTGAGAAGAAGGGGTATGAGTTCAAGAAGTGCAGCGCTTGCCGCTCCCTCTATATATCTCCTAGGCCTACGACTGATCTTCTGGGCAAATACTATTCAACTTCAAGGGCATCAAAATTCTGGCAAGAGGAGATTTTTCCATCCTCTAAAGAAGCTAGAATCAAGAGTATTTATATACCTAGAGCTGACAGAATAGAGGAGGCTGTAAAAAAGTATAAGATGAATCGGGACCTTATGGTAGAGGTAGGCGCTGGCTCGGGTTTTTTTGCTCAAGAGGTTGCTAAACGAAACTTATTTAAGAGGATAATAATTGTAGAACCAGGGCCTATTGATATAGACTCAGGTGGTTCTATAGAGCTTATAAATGATGTAGTTGAGAATGCAGATATAGCCGGAGAGGCTGATATTGTTGTAAACTTTGAGTTGATAGAGCATGTATTTTCACCTTTTGATTTTTTATCAAGTATATTCAAATTAATGAAGAGCAACTCCTTTTTAATGATGACTACCCCAAATATTGAAGGGTTTGAATCGCTTACTCTGTGGGAGAGATCGACCAATATTGCTGGTCCGGATCACATCAACTATTTTAATACAGATTCTATAAAGGTATTACTGGAGAGAGTTGGTTTTGAAAGGATAGATGTTTCTACGACCGGTGAGCTTGATGTCGATATAGTAAGAAATGACCACTTGAAGGGCCATATAGATCTGAGCAGCCAGCGATTTTTACACTATATGTTGATTGAAAAGGGCGAAGAGCATGCTCAAGAGTTTCAGAATTTTTTACAAGAGAAGAACCTATCATCAAATATGTTTGCTGTCGCGTATAAGGAATAATTTATGCTTGCAGAACATCTTGTCTTAGTAGAAGATTATATGAGAGATTTTGATTTTAAGGGTAAGCTGGTTATCCCATTCAATCCTAATGCTGCATATTCTCTTTCAAAGAATTCTATTGCATATAGTTGTCTCGATGAGTTTTACAGTGAGTCAGAGCTTACTTCCCGTCAAAGAGATTACTTCTTCCATCAACTTAAATGGTATGAAGATTTCGACCATTTTATGCAGTCTAATATATCTTTATGCGCTCAATATTCTATCCCCATGGCAAAGTCTAATTATCTTAGGCTTAAATATTTTGTAGATACCTTTGTGGCTAACTCATTCATATTCTTCAGTCTTTTTGAAAAGAATAATGCATTAAGAAATATTACATATCTGCATAGACCATATATTGAGGGTAGTAAGCCTACGATTTTCGAATTCTTTTATAATAGTAGAAGACCTTTTTCTCACCACCTTAAGCTTATTACGCAAAATTGTGGTATACCAATGGAAGAGGTTGTATTTTCAGACCCAGAGCCGATCTTATCTCATTCACTTCTTGAACAACCATCAGATTATAATCCAATAAAGTCGCTTGCTAAAAAGAGTCTGAATTTTTTTAAGTATAAGAAGTATAGGAAATTTGGAACTCATTCAGGCAGTCTTAAAGACAAAAGTTTCTTATTTATGCACGCCGGGTCTATTGACACAGATCATGCTATAGGAGAGCTTATAGGCAGCGGTTCAAAGGTATACGTAGAGGAGAAGAAGAGGTTTTTAAGAGAAGACCTATGCGGTCGAAGCTCAGTTATTTTGCCTGGGGGCGATAGCTCATTGTTGGATAGTCTTAAAAAAGAGTGTCTTGAGTGCGCACAAAATCTTAAGTCAGATTCCCCAATCATATCCTGGATAAATGATAGAACCTCAATTGATATATCATCTGTTGCCCTTCCATACTTAAAGCGCTTTATATCGGAAGATTCTTATTATATGCTATCGAAGGCCATGAGGGTCTATAGGTTCTATAAAGATAAGGATATAGATTACCTATTTACTAGAGGAAATACAGATAGAGATTCTCAGGGTACTATTATAGCTGCTAAGTATATGAAAGCCGCCAAGAGTGTATGTTTACAGCATGCATGCTCAGCTACTGACACAGAGGAGACGGTTGTGTATGATACCGAGACATACGATTATCTTCTTAGCAGGGATAGCATAGCGCAGAAATATTTCAAGAAGTCTATCAGGAATGACTACACGAGCGATTGTATACCGATTCAGATGCCGTATTATCTGCAGAATATCAGCGAGAAGGCACCTATCGATTCAGATCCACAGACCGTTATCTATGTGGAGAGAAAATTCTCAGATAGGGTTAGGACATTGAATGAGAATTTTCACGCCTTTGACTCTTATTTTGATCTACAGAAAGAGATAATAGACTATTTTGGCCAGAGGAAGGACTTCACATTTATTTATAAGCATGCCCCTTGCCAGGCCTGGTCAGAAAATTCTACTCTAAAATATATAGGAGATAAGGGTTACTCTAATATCCGTGTATTCAGTAAGCATCTTATAGATTCCCTAAGGCTTGGGAAAAGGGTCATAGTAGATTATGCTACAGGTCCGTTATTTGAATCTGTTGCCAGCAAAAAGAGCGTTCTCTGTATTCAACCATCATATTTTAGAATATCAGACCATTCTAAAGATGTCTTTGGAAAGATATTGCGTGATTTCGAAACAGCCGATGAGGCGATAGAGATAATAAGAGACTTCCTAGATTCAGACCCTAAGGAATATATGAGAGATTTATCGCTTGAGGGATTAAGTTTTATAGATGCTGTTAATGATATTATAGATAACCACAACAAACCATGAGTAAGAAAAGAGATATAATAAAGAATACGTTAAAGTTCTCATCTAGTAGATACTTCTCGCAATTCTTAGGCTTCTTTACAGCGACCTTTATGAGAAGATTCTTAGGCCCTTATAGCATGGGCGTATGGTCTATTCTTAGGGTTGTGCTTGATTACGCGCGTTATACCCATCTTGGGGTTCTGAATGCCCTGCCTTATAAGATCCCTTATTTTATTGGGAGGGGTGAGCTTGATGAATCGGAGGTGATGAAGGATATAACCTTCAGTTTCCTGGCGGTTTCATCACTTCTTTCTGGAATCGCTATAGCGGCCTTCGCGATCTTAAGAAAATCCAGCCTGTCATCTGATATATTTATGGGGCTCTTGGTAGTCTCTGCGCTGATCATAGTGCAGAGAATCTATAATCTCTATGTTATGCTGCTTCGCGCGCACAAGAATTTTGGGGTCTTGAGTAAAGCTATAGCATTTGATGCTGTAATCAACCTTTTGTTAGTATTGATCATCGTAAGACGATTTAATCTAAATGGACTTTTTTTCGTGGTGCTTTTGATGCCAGTTCTTAATACTATCTATATTCATATCAACGCGAAATATTCGTTCAAATTCCGATTTAACAAAGCGAAGTTAGGATCTTACATCAAATTTGGTCTACCTCTATTTATACAGACCTTTATGGTTATGATCCTTGCAAATATAGACAGGATTTTTATAGCGCGGATGCTCGGGTTGCGTCAACTCGGATATTACTCTATAGCGATAATGGCCAGGAGTTACAATATAGGTATAGCGAATAACTTCAGCATAGTTCTTATACCCCATTTCATGGAGGGCTTTGGCAAGAATCAAGATATTAAAAAAGTGGCTAAATATGTGACAGTTCCAACATTAGGAATGGCATATTTTATGATATTGATGCTTGGGATGGTATTTATAGCGGCGCCCCCGTTTGTTACATATATATTGCCGAGGTTTACGCCTGGCATTATGGCTATGAAGATATTCTTAATCACGACATTCTTTGGGGCAATATCCCCTAACTCTGAAAATTGCATAGTAGCCTTAGGAAAACAGGTAAGACTTATTCCTATCGCGCTAGTAGCATTGGTTGTAAATATAATTTTAAATTATGTATTTATAAAAACGGGATATGGGATAAACGGGGTGGCTGTCGCGACGGCCATTGCGGCCTTTATATCATTTATTATGATATTGATCTATGCGATGACCCAGTTTGAGACAGCGACTGGTATAATTAAATTTATATTGAAGATATTAATACCGCTTATATATGGAGCGGGAATACTGATCGGCCTTGATTCGATTATCTATATCTATAGTCCGATTGTGTCCGCGTTTATTAAGATGGCCTTATTTACAGCGGCTTTTATACCAGTGATAGCCTATCTGAATAAGAAAACAGGCATTGTCAGCGATCTTATGGCAGTTATCTTGAAGAAAAATAAGGAGAAAATTTGATGATTAGGCCTCATGGTGGCAAGCTTGTTAATAGATATATAGATAAGAGTAAGCTCAAGCATCTTAAAGATGGTGATATGCAGAGGCTGCGTGTTATAGATGACATTATTCTAGATATAGAGAAGATAGCTGTCGGAGCCTATAGCCCTATTAAAGGGTTTATGGACAGGGATGATTTTAAGAGCGTAGTACACGATAAGAAGCTTTCCAATGGAATCCCATGGACTATACCGATATTTTTACCTGTAGATGATAAATTTGCCCGCAGTCTCTCTAAAGGTGAGCATATCATTATCCAGGATCAGAATAGGCATGATGTAGCGCTGCTTAAGATTAGTGATATATATTCTTTTCCCAAGGGAAAATGGGCAGATAAGGTCTATGGTACCCAGAGCAGAAATCATCCTGGTGTAAACAGACTCTTTGATATGCATGATAAGTTAATAGGGGGCAATATCTGGTTAATGAAAAGACCTAAATTTAAATTTGAGAAGTATAACCTAGATCCCACAGAAACCAGAGAACTTATAAAGAAGAGAAACTGGAAGACTGTAGCGGGTTTTCAGACGCGCAATATTCCACATAGGGCGCATGAGTATCTGCAGAAGAAGGCCCTGACATTTACAGATGGCTTGCTTATTCACCCCATTATCGGCTGGAAGAAACAAGGAGATTTTAATCCAGGCGTTATAATTAAGGCCTATGATATTTTAATCAGGGATTACTATCCTAAAGGTGCTGTCTTATTTTCAGGGTTAGCCACCGCCATGAGGTATGCTGGACCCAGAGAAGCGGTATTCCACGCTATTATAAGAAAGAACTATGGATGTACCCACTTTATAGTAGGCAGGGATCACGCTGGTGTTGGCGGTTTCTATGATAAGTATGAGGCGCATCGCATATTTGATGATATACGGGGCTTGGGTATTCAGATTATGGCACTAAGGGGTCCATATTACTGCAAAAGATGCGCTGAAGTTACGACAGATAAGATATGTCCTCATAAAGATAAGGATCATC